>CAXTPH010000066.1:0-10916 GCA_964245955.1 uncultured Sphingomonadaceae bacterium
CATCCAAAGCGCGGCACCGGTGCGCTCGTGGCCGTGATCGACTTCGCCATCGGCGTCGCCGTCTAGAAGATGGCCGATGTCGTGGAGCAGTGCGGCGGCAACGAGAGCCGGCGGCGCGCCGCGGGCCTCCGCGAGCGCCGCGCACTGGACCGCATGGTCCAGCTGGGTCACCCCCTCGCCGTACCGAAGCCCGCCGCGGCGAGTATAGAGCGCGACGATGTCGTCGATGCTGCCGATCACGCCGCCGCTGCCGACCGCATCGCCTCGGTTTCCGCGCCGTCGCGGAGATCGCCGATGACCGCTTTCAGCGCGCGCATCAGCGAACTGCGGCGGCGATCGTTCTGGCACAGCAGGAAGCCGCGCAGTTCGTACGTGCGCTCGCCGGTGTCGAGCGGACGATAGTCGATCCGGCGGTCGGGCGGGCATTCCGACGAAAAGAAGATGCTGATCCCGAGCTTGAGCGCGATCGCCTCGCGGATCGTCTCGCGCCCCTGAAATTCCAGAGTCGCCAGTGGAGCGACGCGCGCGTCGGCGAGGGCGCGTTCGGTAAACGCGCGGGTCTTCGACGACGGCTCGCGCAGCAGCAGCACCTCGGTCGCCAGCGCCTCGATCGGGATGGTGGGGAGCAGGAGCAACGGATGGTCCAGCGGCAGCGCGCAGGTCAGGCCGTCGCTATAGAGCGGATCGTAGCTGAACGCCGGGTCGCCCGGCGGGTCGCTCGCGAGCGCGGCGTCGATCTGCGCCTCGTTCAGCCAGCGCATCACCTCCTGGGCATTGCCCATCCGAACCTGGACCCCGGTCTGCGGATGCCGCCGATGGAACAGCTCGACCAGACGCGCCGCATAATAGGGTGAGTCCGAGCCGAGGCGCAGGATGCCCCCGCTCAGGCTCGACGTTTCGCCGAGCATGTCGTCGATATCGGACGCGGTGGCGAACAGGCGCCGGGTCAGCAACAGCAGGTCGTGTCCCGCGGAGGTCAGCTTGAGCGGCGATCGGCGCCCGTCGAACAGCGACACACCGTGACGCGCCTCGAGCGCCTTGAGCTGCTGCGACAGGGTCGGCTGCGATACGTTGAGCCGCCGGGCGGCACGCGAGACCCCGCCCTCGACGGCGATGGTGTGGAATGCGCGCAGATGCTGATAGCTCGCCGCCATGATCGGCGACGCTAGACCGCCTGCATGACGATTACATGACCGCGACTGCAGTCGATCATAGGCGCGACCTATGCACGACATTCGTCGAATGACTTGGCACCTGCCCGCGATCCCGGCGATGGCTCGCTAACAACGCGGCTCCGATGTCGTGAAGGATTGCCGTGGAAGATTCGTTCGACATCGTGATCGTTGGCGCCGGGATCGTCGGGCTTGCGCACGCGCTCGCCGCGCGCCGCGCTGGCTTCCGCGTCTGCGTGCTCGACCGCGACGCGCAACCGAATGGCGCATCGATCCGCAACTTCGGCTTCGTCACCGTGACCGGGCAGGAGCCGGGGCAGGTGTGGCGACGCGCGCGGCGGTCGCGCGATGTCTGGGCCGAGGTCGCGCCCGCTGCCGGCATTGCGATCGAACAGACAGGACTCGCGATGATCGCGCGGCGGCCCGAAGCGGCCGCAGTGCTCGCGGCGTTCCTCGCGAGCGAGATGGCGGCGGGTTGCGCGTGGCTCGACGAAGCCGAAGCCACCGCATGGATCGCCCCGATGGCTCCCGCCAAGCTTAGCGGCGCGCTGGTCAGCACCGTCGACCTGCGCGTCGACTCGCGTGCCGCGATCCCCGCGTTGGTCCACTGCCTGGGGCGCGAGCATGGGGTCGTATTCCGCTTCGGCGTCGCGGTGCACGCCGTCTCGTCGGGCCGGATCGACACGTCGGCGGGGGTCGTTCGCGCCGCTGCGATCGTCGTCTGCCCCGGCGACGACCTTGCAACGCTGTTCCCGACGGCGCTCGCCGACGCCGGGGTGACGCGGTGCAAGCTGCAAATGCTGCGGCTTGCGTCGCCCGGGTATCGCCTGCCCGCGACGGTCATGTCGGACCTCAGCCTCGTTCGCTATCTCGGCTATAGCACGCTGCCCGAGGCGGCAGCGTTGCGCAGCCGGCTCGAGGCCGAACAGCCCGAGCATCTCGCCCATGGCATCCACCTGATCGTCGCGCAGAACGCCGACGGCAGCCTCGTCGTCGGCGACAGTCATCATTACGGCGCGACGCCCGATCCGTTTGCCTCGGACCCGGTCGAGCGGCTGATCCTCGACGAGTTCGCTGCCGTGTTCGGCGCGGTGCCGCCCGTGCTCGAACGCTGGGTCGGGACCTATGCCTCGGCCGCGGGACACAGTCTGGTGACGGCACCCGGCGAAGGCGTCCGCCTCGTCGTCGTGACGAGCGGAACGGGCGCGTCGACGTCGTTTGCGCTCGCCGAGGAAGTCATTGCCGACCTAACCGGTCGGACGACAGGAGCAGCGGTATGAGCCTGAGCATCAAGGCGGTCGTGTTCGATTGGGCCGGGACGATGATCGACCATGGCTGCCGCGCCCCGGTCGTCGCCCTCCTTCGGCTGTTCGACGCGGCGGGTGTGCCGATCACCGAGGCCGAAGCGCGCAGCGACATGGGCCGGGCCAAGCGCGACCATATCCGCGGGCTGCTCGCGATGCCGCGGGTGGGCGACGCGTGGCGGTCGAAATACGGCGTGCCTCCTTCCGAGGACGACGTCACCCGGTTGCACGATACCGTAGCGACGCTGATGCGCGATGCCGCGCGCGATTGTTCGGACCTGATCCCGGGTGCGGCCGACGTTGCTGCCCGTCTGGGGGAGGCGGGCGTGCCGATTGCCTCGTGCACTGGCTATACGCGCGCGATGATGGCCGACATCGTGCCGCTCGCGGCGGCGCAGGGCTATATACCGTCGGTCGTCGTCTGCTCGGGCGAGACCAAGGAAGGCCGTCCGTCGCCGCTGATGCTGTGGAAGGGACTCGTCGAGCTCGGCGCGTGGCCGGCATCGGCGTGCGTCAAGGTCGACGACGCGCCCGTCGGCATTGCCGAGGGGATCGCCGCCGGTGCGTGGACCGTCGGCGTCGCCGCGTCGGGTAACGGCGTCGGCCTGTCGCTCGACGCGCTGCTCGCGCTCGACCCCGACGCGCGCGCGCACCGCGTCGAGGCCGCAGCGGCAGCGTTGCGCGCCGCCGGCGCCGATTATGTCATCGACAGCGTCGCCGACCTCTGGCCGGTCCTCGAGGCGATCAGCGCACGGATCGACGCCGGGGAGAAGCCGTGACCGCCGCGCGCGCCGCGCTTGCACCCATGGCTGCGCGCGAGAGCGCGGTGACCGCGTGGCTGCGCCACGCTCCGCCCGCGGTCTTCGCTGCCTATGGCGGCACCGCTGCCTTCGCTGCCTATTTCGCGATGTACGCCTACCGCAAGCCCTTTGCCGTCGCGAGCTACGCGCATGTCGCGGGCTGGCCGTTCGCCATCGACTTCAAGATCATGCTCGTGATCGCGCAGGTCGGCGGCTACGCGCTGTCGAAGCTGATCGGCATCAAGGTGGTTTCCGAGATGCCGCCGGGCCGCCGCGGGGCCGCGATCCTCGGGCTGATCGGCCTCGCCGAGACGGCGCTGGTCGGATTCGCGGTCGTCCCGGCTACGGTCGCGCCGCTGCTCCTGCTGCTCAACGGGCTGGCACTGGGCATGATCTGGGGCCTTGTCTTCGGCTTCCTCGAGGGACGTCGCCTGTCCGAGGTTCTCGGCGCGATGCTTTGCGCAAGCTTCATTCTGTCGTCCGGCGTCGTCAAGGCGGCGGGCGCGGTGATCCTCAACGGCGGCTGGGCGAGCGAACGGTGGATGCCGGCGGTCACCGGCCTGACCTTCGCGCCGCTGCTGCTGTTTGCGGTCGCGGCCCTCGCCCAGCTCCCACCTCCCGATGCGCGCGACGAGGCCGAACGCACCCCGCGCACCCCGATGGACAGCCGCCAACGCGCGCACTTTTTCGCGGCTCACGCCGCGGGCCTGATTGCGCTGATCGTCGTCTATGTCCTGCTGACCGTGTTTCGCGACTTCCGCGACAACTTCGCCGCCGAGATCTGGCGCGAGCTCGGCTTTGCCGGCGAATCGGGCATCTTCGCCTGGTCCGAGCTGCCCATCGCCGCGATCATGCTGGTCGCGCTGGCAATGCTGACCCAGGTCCGCGACAATCGCCGCGGTGTCGTGTGGAACCTCGCGCTCGTCGCGCTCGGCCTCGTCGCGATGGGACTCGCAACCATGTGCTTTCAGCTCGGCTGGCTGGGACCGGTCGCCTGGATGATCGCCGCGGGTGCAGGGCTCTATCTCGCCTACGTCCCGTTCAACGCGTTGCTGTTCGACCGGCTGGTGGCGGCGACGGCGACCCCGGGCAACGCCGGTTTCCTGATCTATGTCGCCGATGCCTGCGGCTATGCCGGGTCGGTCGTGCTGCTCTTCGTACGCAGTTTCGTCCACGTCGCGCTGCCGTGGTCGCTGCTTCTGTGCGACATGGCCTATGCGACCTGCGGGGCGGGGTTGCTTGCGCTCGCCTATGGTGCGACGCGACTGCTGCCGACGTTGCCGAGGCGCACCGGCTGACCGGCATGCGTTTCGTTGTCTAGCCGTGGCGCGGCTGGTCAATCCTTGTCGAGGTCGCGGTTGGCGTCGACCCGTACGAAGCCGCGGCTGGGCACAGAGAACACATCACCCGGCACGACCCGGTCGACGCTGGCAATCCGCCACACCGTCTTCCCGCCGGCGACGATGACGAGCGGCAAACGCAGGTCGCGGCTCCAGCAGACGGAAGTTGTCCGGGCTGAGGCGACCAGATCGTACCAACCGCACGCGGCAATCGCCGGCGAGCCCTGCTTCGGCGCTGCCGCAGCGAGGAGGCGATACGTCCCCTTGGGGTGGCGCAGCCCGTGGCCGAGGTCGAACCAGTCGGTAAAATTTCCAAGGCGATAGAGGTTGGTCCGGTTGATCGTTGTAACGACGCGTTTGACCGGATCGACCACCGTCATCCCGAACTCGGCGTTGCCCGGAACATGACTGATCAAGGTCGTGGTCCGGCGGTCGGTGACCCGCCTCAACCGCCGGTCGCCGTCGCGCCACACCTCGAGCTGATGCGGCGCACCGGCGGCAAGATAGACCGCGCGATAATGCAGGCTCGCCGGCTCGCCAGCCACGGCGAACACCGTCTCGAAGCGGAGCCCTGGGGCAGCAGCAATCAGAACACCTGCCAGTTGCGCCGCGAGCGACAGCCGTAATAGTGCGATCGCGGCCAATTACTTGCGGACGGCCGCTGCCGAGTCGAAGTAGCGGTAGGTCTTGCCGTCGATCGTCAGGTCCTTGACGTTGAGATTGATCGAGTAGCTTCCGGCGGGACGCGTCGCGTCCTTGGTCGCGCCGGTCGGGTCGGTGGGCAGCTCGAAGGCGAGGCCGGTCGCCGCCGTGCTCGCAATCGTCGACGCGGCGACTGTCGGGGCCGATTTTGTCGGCGGCGTGACGAGCGACTCGTTGAGGATGCGTCCGTCCGCCTGTGGCAGACCGCCGAGCCCCAGCACCCACGCAACGGTCGGCGCGACGTCGACGTTGCCCGATGGCGTCGCGACGGTCGTCGTCTGGAACGACGGCCCGTTGGCGATCAGCGTGTTGTGGACATCGGTCGTCCCGAAGCTGCCGTGCATGCCGCGCTGGCCGCCGGTCGATTCGAACTCGATGCCATTCTTGCCCTGGACGACGACGGTGTCATCCCACGCGAACGAGACGACCACGTCCGGCTGGCCGTTGTTCTGCCGCGCCGCGTTCTCGAGGTTGATCGACTTCATCGGCAGCGTGCCGGGGAGCGCGCCGTAGCGGCTGTCGATGAACACCGCGCCATATTCTTCGCGGCTCTGCAGGAACTTGACGAGGCGCTGGACGGTCGCCGCATCGTGGCCCGGAACGTAGAAATAGTCCGATCCCCCGTTGGCGGCGACAACAATGCCGTTCGCCGGCAGGCTGCCGGGGTTCGGCACGCGGAAACTGCCGATCGGGGTCGGCAGGGTGGCGCTGACCGACTGGTATTTAGTGTTGGCCGCGCCGCAGACGCTGCCGCTTGCGTCGTTGCGCACCGGCACGGTCGGCACGCCGGTCGGGCCGAACCCGTACATCGCGCTGACCGAACAGGGGCTGCCGTCGTAAGCGCTGAAGCCGCGGTAGGTCAGCAGGTCGGCCGAGCGAACGTCGCCCGAGAAAGAGAAGCCATTCGCCGATGCCGCGGCCAGCGTTGCTGCGCTGGTGCCGCTGGTCGCGCCATTGACCAGCGGGCCGTTCGGTGGTGTCGGCGACGGCGTGATGCCGCGCAGGGGATAGAGCGCGAGTGGCCCGGAAACGGTCGAATGCCCGTGGTCGGATACGACGATGATGTTGGTGTTCTTGTCGTAGCCGAGCGTCTTCAGCGCCGCCATCAGCTCGCCGAGCCGGGCATCCTGCGACCGCAGGCCGGCGCGGACGTTGGCGGTACCGGGCCCATAGCCGTGCTCGACATTGTCGGGCGTACGGAACCAGATCAGCGACAGCATCGGCTTCTTCTGCGGCAGGATATACTGCGTGAAGACCGACATCATATATTTGTTCGCCGCGTCTTCGGGGGCGCCCTGGCTGGTATCGGTCGAGTCGCGTGCCGGCACTGTGAGCAGCCCGGCGGGATCATACGCAGTAGTGTTGAAGGTGACGTAGCCGGCCCGCGCGGTCGGGTTGCCGTTCGTCGCGGTCAGCGTCACCGGATTACCCGCGAAGCTGACGTCGTTGGTGACATTGAGCGGAAGCGCGATGTTCGCTGCCTGCAACTCGGCGACCAGCGTTCGCGGCCGGACGGTGTTCTCGTCGAGGAAGTACGCTCCTTGGCCGAGGTCCTGCAGATAGGCGGCGCCGCTCTTGCCGATCGTCGCGGTGACGAGGCCGGCCGATTGCGCCGCCGCGAACAGGTTCTTCACCAGCAGCAGCTGGCCGTTGTAATAGGTGTTGAGCGTGGTCAGGACCTGATAGTCTTCGGTGAAAACCGGGTCGATATAGTCCTGCGCCGTCCCGCCGGCCGATTGGCCGACCGGGATCGTGTTGCTCGCGCCCTGCGGCGGCGTCCAGAATGTGTTCCCGTAAAAGCCGTGGGTGGCGGGGAACGACCCCGTCGCGAACGACGCCGAGTTCATCATCGTGAAGGTCGGATAGGTCGAATGATTGTCGCTGAAATTCGCGCCCGACGCGCGCAGCGCGGCGAGGTTCGGCGTGTCGGTGGCGTTGATGTCGTCGGGGCGCAGTCCGTCCCAGACCATGATGATCGTACGCATCGGCGTGGGGATCGGAGTCACGGTCACCGTCGGCAGCGGGCCGGTGGCGGCCGGCGATGCCGACGGATTATTGTCGTTGCACCCCGCGACGATGCTCCCCGCGACGAGCAGCACGATACAGGCTTGCAACAGTCTCATGGCCCGTCCCCGTCAACGCGACGCACCCGCCGGGTGCCCGCTCAAGCATCAACGATTTAGGGGCAACAAATGACGTGGTGATGACGCGGACCGGGCGCCAGCCGCTGCGCCGTCGCGGATCATACGCCACCGTCAAACCCGGGGATCGTGCGGTGGCGGATACTTGCGCCCGATGCGAGGTTGTATGGCCTTCCCGAACGACGGCTAGTCTGGATCGGCATCGCTACCCTCTTCACCTACCGGCGCTCCGATCGCGCTGAAAAAGGAACAGACATGCAATCTCGCAAGCTTGGCCAACAAGGCCTCGAAGTTTCCGCCCTCGGCCTCGGCTGCATGGGCATGTCGGACTTCTACGGCGACCGCGACGAGGCGGAAGCGCTCGCGACGATCGACCGGGCGCTTGATCTGGGCGTCACGTTCCTCGACACCGCCGACATGTATGGGGTCGGTGCCAATGAGGAGCTGGTCGGCCGCGCGGTTCGCGAACGCCGGGAATGGGTTGTCGTCGCCACCAAGTTCGGCAACGTCCGCGGTGCCGACGGCAGCTTCCGCGGCGTCAACGGACATCCCGACTATGTCCGTCAGGCTTGTGACGCGAGCCTAAAGCGGCTCGGGCTCGACGTGATCGATCTCTATTACCAGCACCGTGTCGACCCGACGGTCCCGATCGAGGACACCGTCGGGGCGATGGCGGAGCTCGTCACGGCGGGCAAGGTCAAATATCTGGGCCTGTCGGAAGCTTCGCCGGCAACGATCCGCCGCGCGCATGCCGTCCATCCGATCAGCGCACTGCAGACCGAATATTCATTGTGGAGCCGCGACCCGGAGGAAGAGATCCTGCCGACGGTGCGCGAGCTGGGTATCGGCTTCGTGCCGTACAGCCCGCTCGGGCGTGGGTTCCTGACCGGGCAGTTCAGCAGTCCGGAGGACTTGGCCGAAGGCGACACCCGGCGTAACCATCCACGCTTCCGCGATGAAGCGTTCGCCAAGAACCTCGCGCTCGTCGAAGCGATCCGGGCCATGGCCGCCGACAAGGGTTGCACGCCGGCACAGCTCGCGCTCGCCTGGGTGCTAGCGCAGGGCGACGACATCGTCCCGATCCCCGGCACCAAGCGCCGCAGCTATCTCGAGGACAACCTCGGGTCGCTGGCGGTATCACTTACCACTGAGGACCTGAGCCGCATCGACGAGATCCTGCCGCCGGGGGCAGCCGAGGGTCAGCGCTATCCGCAGGCGTCGATGGCGAGCATCGACCGGTGACCGCGCCCTCGTTCGCCGCGATCGCGCCGGGTCGTCTCGCCGTCATAACCGGCGCCGGTGGCGGTATCGGACACGCCGTGGCGCGCGCGCTCGCCGTTGCGGGAATGCGGGTCGTTCTGGTCGATCGAGCGGGCACGAAGCTGGATGCCGCGGTGGCAGCGATCGACGGCGCGATCGCCGCCGCCGCCGATGTCGCCGACCGTTCCGCGATGATCGAGCTCGCCCGAAGCGTCGTCGACCGGCACGGGCCGGTTTCGCTATTGATGAACAATGCCGGCGTCGGCTCGGGCGGCGATGTCTTCGCCGACCCGGCGGGCTGGGACGAGGTGATCGGCGTCAACCTGTTCGGCGTTTTGAACGGCGTCCAGAGCTTCGTTCCCGCGATGCTCGATCACGGCGGTCCGGCGATGGTCGTCAACACCGGCTCGAAGCAGGGGATTACGCAGCCGCCGGGCAATACCGCCTACAATGTCAGCAAGGCCGGGGTTAAGGCGCTGACCGAGGGTCTCGCTCACTCGCTGCGCACGCGCGTCGGCGACCGTGTCACCGCGCATCTGCTGATCCCCGGCTTCACCTTCACCGGGATGACCAATCGGCTCGAAAAGCCGCCTGGTGCATGGACTGCCGAGCAGGTCGCGGCGCGGATGATCGAGCGGCTGGCCGCCGGTGACTTCTACATCCTCTGCCCGGACAATGAGACCAGCGCCGAGCAGGACGCCAAGCGGATCGCCTGGGCGGCCGGCGACCTGATCGAAAATCGACCGGCGTTGTCGCGCTGGCATCCGAATTGGCAGGACGCATTCGCATCATACATGGGCAACTGACCGGGCGGCGTCGCGCTTTGCGTCGGGCTTGTCCTGGCTTTCGGCCTTGGGCTGTTTCTTACGCCGGCCTTCGACCCATCGATAGAGCGCCGGCAGTAGGACGAGCGTCAGCAGCGTCGAGGTGATGACGCCGCCGATGACGACGGTCGCTAGCGGCCGTTGCACCTCGGCCCCGGGTCCGGTGGCGATCGCCATCGGAATGAAGCCGAGACTTGCCACCAGCGCGGTCGCCAGCACCGGCCGCAGCCGGTCGAGCGAGCCGTGGTGGACCGCGTCGTCGAGGCTCTGCCCCTCGTCGCGAAGCATGTTGAGGTGTGACAGCATCACCAGCCCGTTGAGCATTGCGACGCCGAGCAGGGCGATGAAGCCGATCGCCGCGGTGATGCTGAACGGCATGCCGCGCAGCGCCAGCGCATACACCCCGCCGGTGACCGCGAACGGAATGCCGGTCAGGACGATCGCCGCCTGCCGGAGGCTGCCGAGCGCGAAATTGATCAGCACGAAGATGAAGACCAACGCCACCGGCACGACGATCGCCAGGCGCGCCCGCGCGGTTTCGAGGTTCTGGAACTGGCCTTGGAATTCGACGCGATAGCCTTTGGGCATCTTCGCCTCCTTCGCGATCAGTTCGCGGGCCTTGGTGACGAAACCCTCGACGTCATTATCGCCGATGCTGACCATCAACGCGGTCCGCCGCTGCGAATCGTCACGCATGATCGGGTCGACCGTCTTGACGACGTGCATCGACGCGACCCGGCTGAGCGGGATCAGGCCGTCGCTGCCGACGCGGATCGGCAGGTCGAGGATCGCCGTGTCGCTGGCGCGTTCGGGCTCGGTCATCCGCACAACGACGTCGTGGCGATGCCCCTCGGCCATGATCGCGCCGACCGTTTTCCCGGCGAGCGCGGCGCCGATCGCATTGTTGACCGACGCCAGGTAGAGATTATAGCGCAGCAGTGCCGGCCGATCGATGTCGATCACCAGCGTATCGACGCGGCCGTGCGTTTCCGGCTCGACGCTGCCGACGCCGGGCGCCTTCTTCAGCACGCCGGTGACCTTGTCGGTCAGCTTGTCGAGCGTGTCATAGTCCTCGCCGAAGATCTTGACCGACACGTCGGACCGAGTGCCCTGCAGCATCTCGTTGAAGCGGGTCTCGATCGGTTGCGAGAACTCGAACTTCTGCCCTGGCACCTGCTTGTCGAGGACATCCTGGATGCCCTTGACCAGCGCCTCCTTGTCCTTCGGCTGCCCGTCGCCGGTCGGCCACTCGTCCTTGGGTTTGTAGAAGATGTAGAGGTCGTTCTGGTTGGGCGGCATCGGGTCGGTCGCGACCTCGCTCGTGCCGATCCGCGAGAAGGTGTGTGTGATCTGCGGAAATTGCTGGCGAATGG
>CAXTPH010000067.1:0-10845 GCA_964245955.1 uncultured Sphingomonadaceae bacterium
ATTGGTGTGGGGTGGCGGGCGCTTCATCGCCGGCGACAGCGGTCGCGCGGCTGTCGCGCGGCTGCTCGGACTTTATGCGCCCAAGTCGGGGCTGCGCGTCGCCGTCGGGCGGATCGAGGGGGACATCTTCGGTCATGTCCTGCTCCACGACCTGACGCTCGCCGATCCGGAGGGCGTGTTCGCCCGCGTGCCGCTGCTCGACCTCGACTGGCGCCCGCTCGCGCTGATCGATAACCGGTTGAGCGTGCGCGCCGCGCTTGCGGCGGAGGCGATGGTGCTGCGTCGACCACAGCTGCGCCCGAGCGCCGACAAGCGCATCCTGCCGAGCATCGACATCATCGTTGACCGGCTGCGGATCGACCGGCTGATGCTCGCCGCACCGGTCACCGGTATCGTCGAGACCGGAGCGCTCGCGGGGTCGGCGGACATTCGCGACGGGCGCGCGCGGATCGACGCTGCCGCGATGAGCGCGACTGGCGGCGATGTCGTGCGTGTCCACCTCGACGCGGCCCCCGACCGCGATGCGCTCGATCTTGCCGTCGCGGTCGCCGCCCCGGTGCGGGGGACGATCGCGCGGCTGGCGGGACTGACCGCGCCGCTCGACGTGCGCGTCGGTGGCCGAGGGACGTGGCGCGACTGGCACGGGACGGCGACGGCACAGCTTGGACGTATGCAGCTCGCCGATCTGGCGTTGAGCGCCAATGCCGGACGCTTCGTCGTCGAGGGCACAAGCGCGCCCGGCCCACTGCTTGGCGGGGCCGCGGCGCGGCTGACCGCGCCGGTCATGCGACTGCGGCTCGACGCCCGGCTGGCGGAACGGGTGTTGACGGGAAGCCTTATCGCCACGTCCCCGGTGATCCGGACGTCAACCGTTGGCAGCGTCGATTTCGGCGGCGAGCGGTTCGACCGCCTCCGGCTCGACGCGCGGTTACTCCAGCCGTCCGCCTTCCTGCCGCGGCTGACCGGTCGCGATATCGCCGTCGGCACGACCGTCGGCGGCACTTTCGCCCGCCCCGTCGTCGATTATGTCGTGACCAGCCCGGCGTTCGCGTGGGGCCGGACCGGCTTCATCAATTTCCGGGCGAGCGGCCGTGCGACGGACCGGATGATCCCGATCGTCGCCACCGCCGCGCGCGTCGATAATGTCGGCGAAGATATCGCGCCATTGCTCGCCAACCTCCGGATCGCCGGGGCGCTGACGCTGGCGGGCGGGCAGGTGACGTCGCCCGCCCTCACGGTCCAGACCGGCCGGATCGCTGGGACCATGACCCTCCGGCTCGGGCTGGCGGACGGCGATTATGCGATCGGCTTCGACGGGCGCCTGCCGCGTTACCGCGTCGGCGAGATCGGCATCGCCGACATCGCAGCGACATTCCGTGCAGCGCCCGATGCGAGCGGCGGCACGCGCATCGCCGGCACCGTGAAGGCGACCGCGACGCAGATCGACGGCGGCTTCTTCCGCTCGGTCTTGGCAGGGCTGCCGATCGTCACGAGCGCGATCGACGTCGCCCCCGACCTGTCGATGCGCTTCACCGGCTTGCGCCTCATCGCGCCGGGGCTCGACCAGTCGGGAAGCGGCACCCGCGCGGTCGACGGCAGCGTCCACCTCGTCACGCGCGGCACCGCGCGCGCTTACGGCCCGGCGACGATCGACCTCGCCGGACCGCTCGACGCGCCGCAGGTCGATATCGGGCTCGCGACGCCCGGCTTCGGCCTGACCGCGGTCACGGCGCACGCGGCCGCAACCGCCGACGGCTGGCGGATCGTCGCCCGCGGCGGCTCGGCGCTCGGCGCGGCGACCGCGACCGCGCTGGTCCGGACCGGGGGCGCGGCGATCGACCTCGATGCGGCCGTCGCGGGGGTCACCGCGCGCGGCACGCTCGTGCCCGACGCCGACGCGCTCGTCGCCGGTCGCTTCGCGATCGGCGGGGCGGGGCTGAGCGGTAGTCTCGTGCTTGCGCCCGCGGGCGCAGCGCAGCGCGGGGACCTTGCCCTGACTGCGTCGTCTGCACGGCTCGGCGAAATCGCGGTCGGGCGGGGCAGCCTCACCGCGCGAATCATTGCTGGATCGGGCGAGCCCTCGGTCGACGCCAAGTTCATCCTCGGCGACGTCCGCGCCGCCGGACTGACGCTGTCGGCAGCGAGTGGATCGATCGCCGACGCCGCCGGCCGCGGCTCTGCCACCGTCAGCCTCGCCGGAGTCGCCGGGGTCCCGTTCGCGGCGACCCTCGATGCGCACGGCGCGCCTGATCACCTCGACGTCGGCGCGACGGCAACCGTCGATGGGCGCAAGCTGATCCTCGACCACCGCGCCCAGGTCGATCGCGTCGGTGCCGCGTGGCGACTCGCTCCGGTCGCGGTGCAGACCCCCGATGGCCGGGTCGAATTCGCCGGGAGCGTCGGCGCGGGGTTCAGCGGCACCGCGCGACTCGACGGACTCGGTTTGTCGCTGCTGACGCTGTTCGACCCGTCGTATAATTTCGCCGGTCGCGCGTCGGGATCGGTCGCCTTCGCCGTCCCGGCCAACGCCGCGCCGACCGGGTCGGTCGGGCTGCGCATCACCGGGCTGAGCCGCTCGGGCCTCGCTTCGTCGTCGCTCCCGGTCGATCTCGCGGTCAACGCCGTGCTGTCGGCGAATGCGGCGAGCGCGCGTGCGGTCGTGCTCCGCGGCGGGGCCGCGATCGGCCGGGCGCAGGCCGAGCTTGCCCTCGGGAACGGCAGCGATCTGCGCGACCGCTTGCTTGCCGCGCCGCTGTTCGGCCAGCTGCGCTTCGCCGGTCCCGCCGAGACGGTGTGGCTGCTCGGCGGGGTCGAGGCGCTCGACGTGCGCGGACCGGTCAGCGCCGCGGTCGACGCCAGCGGCCGGCTCGGCGATCCGCGCCTGACCGGGTCGATCGCGCTCGCCGATGGGCGGATCGAGAACGTGGCGCTTGGTACGGTGGTCGACAACGCCCGCGTCGACGGCCGCTTTGCGGGCTCGCGTCTCGACCTCGCCGCTTTCTCGGGTACCGTCGGCAAGGACGGCAAGGTGTCGGGCAGCGGCGGGGTCGACCTGTCGGTCGATCGCGGCTTCCCGGTCGACGTCATCGCCAGGATCGACAACGCCCAAATCCTCAACCGCGACGACCTCCGCGCGACTGCGAGCGGCACCCTTCGGCTGCACAGCGACGCCGGCGGCGGCAAAATCTCGGGGGCGCTCGACATCGCCCGGGCGCGCTACCGCTTCGGGCGCGGCGGGACGACCGACATCCCCACGCTCTCCGTGACCGAACGCAACGTCGAGTTGCTCGGTCGCGCCCCGCCGCGCGCTACTAAGCCGACTCTTTGGGCACTCGATATCGACGCGGCGGCGCGCGACAATGTCGACGTCGCCGGGCTCGGCCTGACCTCGACGTGGCGCGGCGAGCTCAAGCTGACCGGGCGGGCGACCGCGCCCGAATTTTCCGGTCGGGTCCGGCTCGTCCGCGGCGACTACGACTTCGCCGGGCGGCGCTTCGAGCTGACCCGCGGCGACGTGCGCTTCGACGGCAAGAACCCGCCCGATCCGATCATCGACCTCGCCGCCGAAAATACCAGCTCGGGCTTCACCGCGCAGCTGGCACTGACCGGCACCGCGCTTCACCCCGACATCAAGTTCAGTTCGACCCCGGCGCTGCCCGAGGACGAGGTGCTGTCGCGCGTCCTGTTCGGCACGTCGATCACCGCCTTGTCCGCCCCCGAAGCGGTCCAGCTCGCCGGGGCGCTCGCCAGCTTGCGCGGCGGCAAGGGTGGGCGGCTCGACCCGTTCAACGTCGTCCGCAAGACGCTGCGGATCGACCGGCTCCGCGTCCTTCCCGCCGACATCGCCACTGGGCGCAAGACCGCGATCGCCGCCGGCGAATATATCGGGCGGCGGCTGTACGTCGAATTGTCGACCGACGCGCAGGGCTACTCGGCGAGCGCGATCGAGGTGTCGCTGACTCGCTCGCTGTCGATCCTGTCCGACGTCGCGACGCTCGGCGGCACCAGCGTCAACCTGCGCCTCAAGCGCGACTATTGAACCGATCGCCGCGGATGCGCATTTCACTCCGGTCAGGAGAGCGCATATGGTCGGTCGGATTATCTCGATGGTCGCGGGGCGCAGCATTGCGCGTTCCGTGGGTGGGGCGGCATCGGGCCCGGCCGGCGCGGTAATTGGCGTGCTGCTGCCGACCGTCCTTCGCCGCATGGGGCCGCAAGGCATGATCGTCGCCGCGCTCGGCGGCTATGTCGTGAAGAAGGCGATGAAGCGGTACTCGACTAAGCTGGCGTAACCTCGATCAGCAGCTTGCCGAAGTTGCCGCCTGTGTAGAGATCGCGCACCGACGCCAGCGCATTTTCGAGCCCAGGCCGGATATCCTGCCGCGTCTTCAACCGGCCATCGAGCATCCAGCCGGCGAGTGCCTGCGCCGCTTCTCCGAAGCGCGGCGCGAAGTCGGTGACGATGAAGCCGCGCACCGTCATCCGCCGCATCAGCATCATCGTCCAGATGCCCGGCGGCTCGGACGCGATGGTATCATTGTACGACGAGATCAGCCCGCACAGTGGCACGCGCCCGAACAGCTTCATCCGGGACAGCACCGCCGACATGATCGGGCCACCAACCTGCTCGAAATCGATATCGACGCCGCCCGGCGCCAGCCGGTCGAGTTCGGCGCCGACGTCGGCGTGTTTATAGTCGATGCACGCGTCGAACCCGAGTTCGTCGACGACATAGGCGCACTTGTCGGGGCCGCCGGCGATACCGATCACGCGGCAGCCCTTGATCTTGCCGATCTGACCGACGATCTGCCCCACGCCACCCGCCGCGGCCGAAACGACGAGCGTCTCGCCGGGCTTGGGCTGACCGATATCGAGCAACCCAAAGTAGGCGGTCGGGCCGACGAGGCCGAGGGTGCCGAAGGCATTGGCGAGGTCGATCCCGGGGATCGTCGGCAGCCGCGACAACCCGGTGCCGTCGCTGACGATGTGATCGGCCCACTCGCCCAGCCCGCCGAACACGTCGCCTTCGGCGACTCCGGCCTTGCGGCTCTCGATGACGACGCCGGCGACCCCGCCGCGCATTGCCGCGCCGATCTCGACCGGGGGCATGTACTGCTCCTGGTCGCTCATCCAAATGCGGTTGGTCGGATCGAGCGACAGGTAGCGGACGCGGAGGACGAACTCGCCATCGGCGAGTGCGGGCAAAGCCTCGGTCGTTAGCGCGAGGTCCCCGTCGGCGATGTCGCCGACCGGGCGGCGAACGAGCTTCCAGACGCGGCGATCGGTCATGCGGATCCTCCCGGCTCGGACATTAACCGCCCGCTCATATGGTTTTGACTATGGCTCAGTTTCGCGCCATACGCGAGGATCGAAGTTGGGAGAAGGACGTCCGTGGCCAGCCGAGCCGTCGATACCCGTGCGCGTCGCTACGATCCGGCGGAAACGCGTCAGCGCGTTCTCGAGGCGGCGAACCGGCTGTTTTCGACCAAGGGCTATGCCTGCACCGGCACCGCCGACATCGCCCGCGCGGCCGATGTGTCGGAAGGCTCGATCTTCTATCACTTCGGGTCGAAAAAGAATCTGCTGATCGATATCGGCCGGATGTACGGCGAGCGGATGATCGCGGTGATGCAGGGCGACGACGCGCTCGCCGATCTCGAGCCCGGCCTGATGATCAGCCGCTGCATCAACTTCTGCATCGAACATCGCGAATGGGAGACGCTGACCGGTGAAGCGTGCGCCGAGGGCAAGCCCAAGGCGATGATGGCGGCCGAGGCCGAGCCGTTCTACCACGCCTCGCGTGAGGTGACCGTGACGTGGGTCGCCGGGCAGATGACCGCGTCGCTGGCCAAGCGCGGCGTCACCGGCGTCTATATCCCGTTTGCGGCGTCGCTGACCTATGCCGTCGTCGGCGAGGCGATCGAGGCGGTGTTGAGCACCGACGACCCGGCGCAGCGCGAAACCGTGCTGGCCGAGACGATCCGTTTCGTCCGCGCGGCGTGCGGTTATACCGGCGGGTGAAGTTCACCCCGCGGCGGACGATCCTCGAACTCGGCCCCAGTTTCTACGATCCCGTTGCCGCCGCTGAATTTCCCGCGACGATCCTGCGGTTCCGCAACGATAGTGCTGCCGCCAGCATCGGGCTCGACAGGCTGAGCGATGCCGACTGGATCGCGCACTTCGGGCGGTTCGCGCCGTTCGACGGCAGCCTCGAGACCCCTCTGGCGCTGCGCTACCACGGCCACCAGTTCCGCGTGTACAACCCCGACCTCGGCGACGGCCGCGGTTTCCTGTTCGCGCAGGCGACCGACGATCGCGGCCGGCTGATGGACCTCGGCACCAAGGGGTCGGGGACGACACCGTGGAGCCGGGCGGGCGACGGGCGGCTGACGCTCAAGGGCGCTGTCCGCGAGGTGCTCGCGACCGAGATGCTCGGAGCGCTCGGGGTAGATACGTCGCGAACGCTGTCGGTGATAGAGACTGGCGAGGCGCTCGACCGCGGCGACGAGCCGTCGCCGACGCGGGGCGCGGTCCTCGTCCGGCTAAGCCACAGCCACATCCGCTACGGCAGCTTCCAGCGGCTTGCCGCGCTCGGCGACGGCGACGGCATGGCGCGGCTGACGGCATACGTGCTGGCGACATATTTCGACACCACCGCCGCCGCCGACCTCTATGCCGCGCTGATCGACCACGCCGTGACCAACGCCGCGGGCCAAGCGGCGGCAATGATGGCGGCGGGGTTTGTCCACGGCGTGCTCAATACCGACAATATCAATATCACCGGCGAGAGCTTCGACTACGGTCCGTACCGTTTCGCGCAAAGCTGGGACCCCGATTACACCGCCGCCTATCTCGACCACCACGGTCTCTACAGCTTCGGCCGGCAGCCCGAGGCGTTGCAGTGGAACGTGTTCCAGCTCGCTGGCGCGCTGCGACTGGTCGCGCCGCTCGACTCGCTCAGGCCCGCGCTCGAGGCGTTCGGAGCGCGCTATACGGCCGCGCTGACGGCGGCGCTGCTCAAGCGGCTTGGGGTCGCGCCGCGCGATACGTTGAGCGACCGCGCGCTCGGCGAGGCGCTCGTCACCGCGCTCGAGGCGACCCGGACCGACCTCGACCGGTTCTGGTTCGACTGGCGCGGCGGTCGGCGACGGGCATCCGGCGGCGACGCGGCAGCATTCGATGGCTTCGTCAGGCTCGTCGGGGCCTATGCGCCGACGGCGTCGCGCGACCACCCGTACTGGTCTGACCCCGCGCCGTGCGGCCTGCCGATCGGCGAGATCGAGGCGATTTGGGACCGGATCGCCGCCGACGACGACTGGACCGCGTTCGACGCCAAGGTCGCCGCAATTCGGCGCATGGGCGCGGCGATGGCGGCGTGAAGCGCTGGACGGCGGCCGCGGCGAACGCATGGTATGCCGCGCGCGCGCGCCCGCTCGGCTGCAACTTCGTACCTTCGACTGCGGTCAACCAACTAGAGATGTGGCAGGCGGAGACGTTCGACCCGGCGACGATCGACTGCGAGCTCGGCTTCGCCGCCGCGCTCGGGATGAACGCCGTGCGGGTCTTCCTTCATGACCTGCTGTGGCGCGACGATGCCGTCGGGCTGGTCGCCCGGCTCGACGCGTTTCTCGACATGGCCGCGGCGCACGGCATCGCGACGATGCCGGTCCTGTTCGAGTCGTGCTGGGACCCGGCGCCGGTCAGCGGGCCGCAGCCGCCGCCGCGGCCCGGGGTGCATAATTCGCGCTGGTTGCAGTCGCCCGGGGCGGCAGCGCTCCACGATGCGTCGGCATGGCCGCGACTCGACGCCTATGTCGCCGGCGTCGTCGGGCGGTTCGCCGCCGACCCGCGCATTCTCGCCTGGGACCTATGGAACGAACCCGACAACGGCCCCGAAGTCGCGTCGTTCGACGCGCCGAAGCTGGCGGCAAAAGCCGAGCGCGTACTCCCGCGCCTCGAACGCGCTTTCGCTTTGGCGCGCGCGGCCAATCCGTCGCAGCCGCTGACCAGCGCGATCTGGTCGGGCGACTGGTCGTCACTTGATCGCATGACCCCGATCCAGCGGCTGCAGATCGAGCAGTCCGACATCGTCTCGTTCCACAATTACGACGGGGCCGCCGACTTCGCCCGCCGGGTCGGGTGGCTCGGACAGTTCAAGCGCCCGGTCCTGTGTACAGAATATATGGCGCGCCCGCGTGGCAGCACGTTCGCGGCGATCCTGCCGGTGGCGATGACCACCGGCACCGGCATATTAAACTGGGGTTTGGTCCGTGGCAGGACCCAAACGAACCTGCCGTGGGACTCGTGGGATCGGCCGTATGTCGACCGCCCCGCAGGGGTCTGGTTTCACGACGTGCTCGAACCCGACGGCACGCCATACGACGCCGCCGAGGCGGCGATCCTGCGTGCGGTGTCAGGCGGCGACGGTGTTCCGTCGCCGCCGGCGGACTGATGCGCCGACCAGCCCGAAGCCAGCGAGCATTAGCCCCCAAGTCGCGGGCTCGGGAACCGTCCCGCTGGCGGTAACCGACACGCCGTCGAGCACGGCGATCGGCGGCAGCCCGACCGGCGTGCCGAGCGACAGGAACGATAGTACCTGGCTGGTGCCCGTCGCGGTGAAGACGAATGTCTCGTGCATCCAACCCTGGAACCCCTGCGACGGGTTCGCGACGATCGACGTCGTCCGGAACGCATCGCCGAAGCCGACCCGGAGCTGCTCGGTCGTCGGCCCTTCGCGATTTTGCAACTGTGACGCGCCCCAGTCGAAACCGACGGCATAGCGCTGGCCCGCCGTCAGCCCGGTGATGGTCTGCAGGAGTGGCCCGCTATTGGTCGAATCGCCATCCAGCGCGACGAACTTGCCGCCCGTGGGACTCGCTACGAATGACGTCGCCAGCATTTGCCGGTCGTTGCCATATTGCGTCTGCGCACTGACTGTGGTCGCCGTCTTGCTGTCGAAATACAGGTTGAAGGCGTGGAAATCCTGCGAGGCCCAGCCGGTCGGGCCGCTGCCGGGATTGAAATACGGGTTGAACTCGGTCGAGAACTGATAGCCTTCCTCGAAGTCGCCGTTAACCACTAGGTTCGTCGCCGCCGTGGCGGAGACGGCGACGGCGGCGGCGGCTACTCCCAGGAATCCACTGAAAATCTTACGCATACACCTCAACCCTACACCCGGCCACGGGAGCAAGACCCGCGACCAATTAACTTCTTGTCAATCTTTATCACCGGAGCAGACGCTAGGCTACCGTACAAAGTGCTTAACGAGTCGATCGCGAAGCCTGCGGATTGAATATCTTTCCTTGATCGGCGACACCGGCGGCATCGTCGCGCGGCTGTGCAGCGACCCTGGGAGCGCCGTTATGACCGACCATATCGCCGTCAGCATTGCCGCCGGCATCGCCGAGATCCGCTTTGCCCGGCCCGAAAAGAAGAACGCGATCACCGCCGCGATGTACGCCGCGCTGCGCGATGCGCTACTCGGCTGCGCGGTCGAGGACAGCGTCCGCGTCGTCCTGTTCACGGCCGACGGCGACAGCTTCACCGCCGGTAACGACCTTGCCGATTTCATGGCCCCGCGGGAGGGCGAGCAGGCCGTCACCGGCTTTCTCCGCGCGATCGCGACCGCGCCGAAACCGCTGATCGCCGCCGTACGCGGCAACGCGGTCGGGGTGGGGACGACGATGCTGCTCCACTGCGACCTCGTCGTCGCGAGCGAGACCGCGCGGCTGCAGGTACCGTTCGTCAACCTCGGCCTCGTCCCCGAGGCGGCGAGTTCGCTGCTGCTGCCGAGAGTGATCGGACATCAGCGGGCGAGTGCGATGGTCCTGCTCGGCGAGGCGCTCGACGCCGCAACCGCGCTCGACGCAGGGCTGGTCAACCGGGTCGTACCCGACGACCAGCTCGAAACCGTCGCGCGCGGGATGGCGGCGACGCTCGCAGCCAAGGCGCCGACCGCGGTGCGGCTGGCGAAGGCGCTGCTAAAGGGCGATCCCGCGAAGACGCTGGCGCGGATGGACGCCGAGGGCGTGCATTTCGCGGCGCAGCTCAAGTCGGCCGAATGCCGCGAGGCGATCACCGCCTTCTACGAAAAGCGCGCGCCCGACTTCAGCCGCGCCGCTTAGGGGCCCTTGGCTTCGACCGATTCGCGGTCATCGGGTCGGGCCGCTTTGGCGGGACCCACCCGGGTGGCGGCTCGACCGCCTGGCGGCTGGTGCCAAGTCCCATTGCGCCCGGCTGCTGGCGATGGAGTCCACCGGTTGCGCGCGCGGCGTCGACCTCGGCAAGTGCCTGCAGCTCGTCGCGCAGCTTGGCCGCGAGCTCAAACTTGCCCGCCGCCGCCGCCTCGCGCATCTGCCGCTCGAGCGTGTCGCGGTTGGTCGCCATCAGCTGCTCATAGCCCAAGTCTTCACAGCCATGTCACGTGACCCATCTTGCGCCCGGGCTTGACCTCGGACTTGCCGTAGAAATGGAGGTGCGCCTGCGGGTCGGCAAGCAGCGCCGCCCAGTCGTGGACCGCGTCGCCGAGCAGGTTCTGCATGCGGATCGCCGACGCGGTCAGCGTCGCCGGGCCGAGCGGCAGGCCGCAGACGGCGCGGATGTGGTTCTCGAACTGGCTGACGCGGGCGCCCTCGATCGTCCAGTGGCCGCTGTTGTGGACGCGCGGGGCCATCTCGTTGAACACCGGCCCGCCGACGCAGGCGAAGAACTCGAGCGTCAGGACGCCGACATAGTCGAGCGCGTCCGCGGCGCGCCGGGCGAGGGCGATCGCGGCGGGCGCATGGCGGGCGACGACCGGCGGCGCGGGGACGCGGCTGCAGTCGAGGACGCCGCCGACGTGATGGT
>CAXTPH010000068.1:0-10799 GCA_964245955.1 uncultured Sphingomonadaceae bacterium
TGACCTCGATCGGCGGCACGGTGACGGTCGCAGACCTTGCCTCGACGGGCAATATTGCCCTGTCCGCCATCGGCCTCGCCACGGCGAGCGGGAAGGTCACGGCTACCGGCACCTATACCGTCACCGGCGGCAGCATCGTGCTCGGCGGCGGTATTGTGGGACAGGCGGCGCTCGGCGATATCCTGCTGCAATCGCCCGGCGCGATCACGCTGACCGCGCTGCGCAGCGGCGGGACGATCACCGCGCGCGGGCCGACATCGGCGGACAGCGCGGCATCGCTGATCGGCGACAGCCTCCAGGCGAACGGCGCGATAAGCGTCAAAACGAGCGGCGTCATCACGCTCGCCGGGGTCAACGCGACGAGTATCGCGACGCAGCGCAAGCTGATCGACGCCGACCTCGGCGGGTTCAACCGTCCGGCGACGACGCCGTACGATGCCAATATCGCGCTGACGACGACCGGCGGCGCGATCTCGGTCAACGGCGGCAGCTCGACCGGCGGCACCACGCTCACCACCGCCGCGACCGGCACCATCACCGCGACGGGCACGCTTACTGCGGGTGACACGAGCACCGTCACCCCGCTCGCCGATCTCATCCTCGCTGCCGGCGGCGACGCGAGCCTGACCAACGGCACCGCGACGCGCAACGTCAGCGTCACCAGCACCAATGGCGACGCGACGATCGGCACCGCGACCGCCGGGACCAACACCGCGGTCGGCGGGTCGATCACCGCGAAGAGCCTCGCCACGGGTGGGCACGCGACGATCACGTCGGGAACGGCGACGGGCGGCAACGTGCTCGCCGACGGCGACAAGAGCGCGACGATCACCAGCGGCACGACCAATGGCGCGGGCCTGATCGGCGACGTCAAGGCGACCAGCGCGGCCGGCACCGCGACGGTCACCACGGGCCGCGCGCGTGGCACGGTGACTGCCGACGCACTGACCGCGGCACTTGTCGGCGACGCGATCGCCGACAACGGCGACGTCACCGCGATCAGCCGCTCGACGACCGACGGCAGCGCGACGATCACGCTCGCGAAGGGGCGTAATGTAACGGCCGACGGCCAGTTCGGCGCGGCGACCGTCGTCAACGGCAAGTCGCTCGTGGCGGGCGACATCACCGCGACGGTTCACAGCGGCACGAACCTCGCCTCGATCGGGACCGCGACCGCGACGAGCGGCAATATCGTCGCGACCCAGGCCGGTAGCGGCAACGCGACGATCGGGACCGCCAGCGCGATCGGCACCGGGGGCAACGTCACCGCGACGGCCGGCGGGCTCGCCGACATCACCGTCTCGGGGATCGGCACCGGCAGCGTCACCGCAACCGGCGCGACCGCGCACATCGCCTTTGGCCATGCGACCGGCGCGACCGCCAGCAACGTCCGCGCGGTCGCCACCACGGGCACGGCGACGATCGACCTCGCCACCGCCGATACCGGCAACGTCGACGCGCTGGCAGCGACCGGGGCGACGATCACGTCGGGCACGGCGACGCTCGGCAACGTCCGCGCAAAGTCGACCGGCGGCGGGCTGGCGACGATCACGACCGGCGTCGCGGGTGCGAGCATCGTCGCCACCGGCGGCAGCGTGTTGATCGGCACTGCGACCGCGGGCGACGACATCATCGCCTCCGCGGGCAGCGGCTCCGTCACCGCGACGACGCTGACGATCACCGGGCTCGGCGCCGATGTCGCCGCGACCGACGCGAGCGGGACGCCGCTGACCGGCGCGCTGACCGGGCTCGGCGGGTCGAACGCCGTGATCCGCGCCAGCAACGCCGCGACGATCGGCGGGGTCGTGTCGATCGCGCAGGCGAATGCGGCGAAGACGGCGAACTACGATGTCATGGCGGCGGCGCTGACGCTCGGGACCGCCGGCGTCGCGCTCGACCAGGCGGCGGCGGGCCGTGTCGACCTCGTCGCCAACACGGTCACTTTCCTCAATACCGGCGGGACCCTCCAGTCGAACGTCGGCGGCAAGCGCATCGCCAACGCGCTCGCCGATGCACTCACCGCGGGCGGCGGCCTGTCGATCACGGCGGCGAACGGGATCGACGGCGCGACGACCAACCTCGTCGCCAATACCAAGATGTTGGCGGTGACCCCGTTCGTCGATCTGCAGGCGCGTCAGCCGGGCGTGACGTTGGTCGAGGCGGCAACCGGCGTCCAACCGGTCCAGGTCGCCTCGATCACCGGCGGCGCCGTAACCGTCAGCGCCCCCGCGCTGATCAACGTGCCGAACATCACCGCAACCGGCGATGTGTCGCTGACCGGCGTCGCCGCGACGGGTAACGACCGCGCGACGATCAGCCCGACGACGATCACGATCGACGGGCTCAATGCGGGGCTGACCAATCCGGCGCTGGCTTATTCGCGCGTCAACGTCACGCTCGCGGGCGGCGTGGGGGCCGAACTGACGTCGCTGGGGACGACCCGCGGCGGGCAGGTCGATGCGCTGCAGATCCGCAGCGATACCGGCGCGGCGATCCTGCGCGCGACGCCGAGCGATCCGGTCAAGATCAATTCGATCCTCGTCGAATCGCAGACCGGCCCGGTGCTCGTCCTCAACCCGGCGGGCGGTGCGGCGAGCATCGCCAACCCGAACACCGTCGCGGCGAAGTCGATCGTCCTGCGCGAGCGCCAGGCCGGATCGAACATCGTCGTGACCGGGCCGCTGCTCGCGACAGGGTCGGTGCTCGCGACCGGCGATGTCGTGCAACTTGGCACCGTCGTCGTCGCCGGAACGTCAGAAGACGGGGCGGGCGACATTCTGATTGCCGGCACGACGTCGGCCTCGCTCGCGGCCGGAGCGGCCGAGACCGCGGTCGCGCGGCGGACGATCAACGTCACCGGTGGCGCCGCGCTGCTCGGCGACGGCACCGCGACCGGCGGCACGCTCGCGTTATCGGGATCGTCCGTCACCGTCACCCGCAGCGCGGTCGCCGGCGACGACGTCATCCTGACGAGCCGCGGCGGCCTCATCGCGACCAATGCGACGATCACCACGACCGGGGCGGCCGACCTCCAGGCGGGCAACGACGCCACCGGCATCAGCCTCGTCGCGGTCGGCAGCACCACCGGCACCGGCTATGGCGCGAAATACGGCACGATGCTGACCGACGATGCCACGGCGGGCGTCGACACGGTCACGAGTGGCAGCCTGACCCGGCTGGCGGGGGCGAACATCGTCGCTACCGCGCTCGGCACGATCGACTTCAGCCATGCGACGCTCAGCGCCGCGCCGGGTGCGCTCCAGCGCGATATCCATATCGAGGCGACCAACCCCGTCGGCCTCGCGACGACGACCGCGGCGCGCGGACTGGTCGTCGCCAGCGGCGGGCTGTTCGCGCCGACCGGGACGTTGACCGCGGGCGACGATCTCGTCCTCGTCTCGACCGGCGCGATCGACGTGCGCGGCGCGACGCTCAAGACCATCGTATCGTCGGGCGGCGGCCTGACCAATGCGCGCCGCGCCGATGGATCGCTGCTGACCAGCGCGGCGGGGGGCGGAACGCTGACCGCGCTCGGCGGCAGCAATATCGCGCTCGCCGCGGGCGGGGCCATCCAGCTCGGGCTGATCCAGACCAGCGGCGCGGCCCCGTCGTCGCTCCGCGCCTTCGCGACGGGCGCGATCACGACCACGCAGGCGATCGCGGCGACCGGCAGCGTCGTCCTGACCGGCGTGACCGTCGCTAGCCCGTTCGCGCTGACCGCGGGCGACGACATCGTCGCCGTCGCGCGGGGGGGCGGGGCGACGCTCGACGGCGTGCTGACGACAACGGGAGCCGCGGCGAGCACCGCGGCGCTGACCGATCTCGCGGGCGGCGGCATCGCGCTGCCGGGCGAAAGCGCACTCGGCCGCGTCGACGGCTCGAGCATCCTCGTCGCCGCGACTGGTCTGGCGTCGGTCTCGAACGCGGTGACCAGCGCCGGGCGCTACAGCGTCTATGGCCGCGGCGGCATCACGCTCGGCACCGATGCGCTGACCGGACCGGGGACGGCGCAGAGCGCGGCCGGCGACGTCCTGCTCGAGGCGTCGATCGGCGCGACCCCCGCGCCGGCGTCGGTGACCCTCGCGAGCAACATGGTCCTGACAGCGAACAGTGATGGCATCGAGACCGCGTCGGGGAGCGGCTTCATCGCCGACCCGCTCGTCGTCCGCCTCGGCAACGGCAGCCTCGACGCCGGCAGCGCGACGCTCCGGGCGCTCCGGACGCCCACCGCGACGCTCGGCGACCAAGGCACGGTCCAGGTCCAGCCGGTCGTCGCCGACGGGGTCAAGGCAATCACGATCGCGACGCTCGACAGTGCGAGCGCCGACCTCCGTGCGCTGAACGACGTCAGCGTGACCAACGCGACCGTCGACGCCGGGCTGACGCTCGCGTCGAAGGCGGGGGCGGTGTCGCTGGCGACGCTGACGGTCGGCACCGGCACGCCGCTGATGACGCCGGCGCAGGTCGCGGCGATCGACCTCAAGCTGTCGGGCGCGACCGGCGCGACGCTCGGCACCGTGGTCACGGGGGCGAACCTGCTCCGCGACATCACCGTCGCGACGACTGGCGGAGCGGCGAGCATCACCGGCGCGGCGTCGGCGCGCGACGATATCGTCGTCGCCTCGACCACCGGCGCGGCGAGCGCGACGAGCCTGAGCTTTGCGGGCACCGCGTCGGACTCCGAAGCTGGAAGCGCGACGGTCGCGGCGACCGACGCCGACGGCGGCGCGCTTGCCGATCCGTACGGGCTGACCGGCACCACGATCACCGGCCTTGCGGGACGCAACATCGTCGTCTCGGGCGCGACGGCTGCGACGCTCACCACGGTCACGACCGCCGCGAGCGACGGCCTCGGCGACGTCCGCGTCCTGACCGCCGCCGGCCCGGCGACGCTGACGACGGTCGGCACCGGCGGCGCCGGGCTGCCCGCGCGGATCATCGTCGCGGCGCGGAGCGGCGCGGCGACAGGGACGACACTCAACGCAAGCGGCGACATCATCGTCGACGCCGGCAGCGGCGCGGCGACACTGACGACGGGCAACGCCGGGCGCGACGGCATCGTCATCGGCGGAACGGCGGCGATCGGCTCGCTGACCGCGGGCGACGACATCGTCGCGGTGGCGACAGCGGGTTCGCTGACCGCGGGTACGCTGATCTCGACGGGGGTGAACAGCGGTGACAGTATCGCGACGATTGCGCGCGCCGACGGCACACCGGTCCCTGACCCCGTGTCGGGCGGCAATGTCGGTGGCCTGACCGGCGGCAACGTGCTCGCGCTCGCCACCGGCGACGTCACGGTCGGCACCGCGACCGCGACGGCGGCGCCGGGGGCAACCGCGCCGGGGCTGGTTCGCATCGCTTCGAAGACCGGCACCGCGACGGTGACCGGGGCGAGCGCGACCGCCGGCGACCTGCTGATCACCGGCGCGGCGGTCAACGCGACGACGCTCAGCGCCGGGCGTGACGCGACCGTCACCGTCGGGGGGCTCGCGACGATCGCGCGCCTGACCGCCGGGCGCGACGTGACGATCACCGCCGGCACGGCGACGCTCGGAACCGGCGCCGGGCTGATCGCGGCGCAGCGCAACGTCCTCGCGACGACGAGTGGCGCGCTGGTGATCGGCACCGCGCGCGCCGGCGGCGCCCTGACCGCAACCGGCGGGTCGGTGCTCGCGACCAGCCTCGGGGCGGGCGACGCGCTGACCGTGCGTGCGACCGCGGGCGATGCGACCGTGACCACCGCGGCCTCGACCGGGCGGCCGCTGCTCGCCGATTTCAGCGGCTTCGACGCGACGGGGGTCGCGCCGGGAACGACGCGCAACGTCGCGATCACGGCGACCGGCGCGGTCGCGCTGAGTTCGGGGACCGCGGTCGACACGCTATCGCTGACCGGCGCGAGCGCCAGGCTCGACCTCGGTCAGGCGAACTTCATCACCGTGACCGCCGGGGCCGGCGGGGCGACGATCGCCGCGGCGACCGCCGGGCAGGACCTGACCGTCGCGAGCGGTGGCGATGCGACCGTCACCACCGCCAGCGCCGGGCGCGACGCGAGCATCACCGCGTTCAAGCTCGTCACGATTGCCCGGCTGACTGCCGGGCGCGACCTGGCGGTAACCGCCGGGACTTCGGCGACGCTCGGGACCGGCACCGGGCTGATCGCGGCGCAGCGCAACGTCACCCTGACCGCGACGCGCGACTTGACGATCGGAACGGCGCGCGCGGGACAGGATCTGTCGGCGAACGGTGGGCTCAGCCTGACCGCGACGACCCTCGGCGCCGGCGACGCGCTGACCGCGCGGTCGTTCGACGGCACGGTGAGCGTTACGACCGCCGCATCGACCGGGCGCGGTTTGCTCTCTGATTACAGCGGTTTCGCGACGACCGGGACGGCGGGCGGCACCACCCGCGACATCCTCGTCGACGGCTTCAGCGGGGCGACCGTCGGCACCGCCACCGCGGTGCATAACATCAGCATTACCGGTGCCGTGGTGACCACAGCAACGGCGACGGCGAACACCGGCGGCACCGACGGCGACCTGCTGGTCCGCGCGACGCTCGGCGCTGCGACGCTCGGGAGCGGCAGCGGGCGCGACATCCGCGTCGTCGCCGCCGCCGCCGGATCGGCGACCGCGACGACCGCAATCGCGACGCGCGACCTGTATATCGATGCCGGGGCTGGCGGCACGGCGACCCTCACCACCGGCACCGCCGGGCGCGACGGCATCGTCGTCGGGCCGGCGGTGGCGATCGGGACGCTGACCGCGGGCGACGACATCGTCGCGGTAGCGAGCAGCGGCGCGCTGACGGCGACGACGCTTGCCGCGACCGGTACGAACAGCGGCGACGCCATCGCCACGATCACCCGTGCCAACGGGTCGGCGATCACCGATCCGGTCGCGGGCGGCAGCGTCGGCGGGATGACCGGCGGCAACGTCGTCGCGCTTGGCAGCGGCAACGTTACCGTGACGACCGCGACGGCGACCGCCGCGCCCGGTGCGACCGTGCCGGGGCTGGTCCGGCTGGCGTCGCTCGGCGGCACGACGACGGTAACCACGGCGACCGCGACCGCGGGCGACGTGCTGCTTTCGGGCGTAGCGCTGAGCGGCGGTACCGTGACCGCCGGGCGCGACGCGACGCTTTCCGCGACCGGCGGCGATATTGGCCTCGGCACGGTCACGACCGGGCGCGACCTGCTCGCCAATAGCGCGAACGACATCGTCGTCGGCGGGCTGTCGAGCGCGGGCGGCAATGCTGCGCTGACCGCGGCGCGCGACATCAGCCTCGGTGCGACCGCGAGCGGCGACGCGCTCGACACCGTCGGCAACGCGACGCTGACGTCGGGGCGCGACATCGTCGTCGCGCAGCGGACGAGCACCGGCGCGGCGCTTTCCGCGACTGCCGGCGGCGCGGCGACGCTCGCCGGGACGGCATCGGGCACGACGACGACGATCGCGACGCAGGGTAACCTGACGCTCACCGCCGACGCCGCAGCGACCGGCGCGCTGGCACTGAGCAGCGCCGCCGGGGCGATCGCCGCACCGAACCTCGGCGGTAACGGCATCACGCTGACCGCGGCCAACGCCGGCACCGTCACCGGGGCGGCGACGTCGGGCGGCGCGCTGACGGCAACCGCGGGCAGCCTCGCGTTCGGCTCGGTCGCGGCGGCGGCGGACGCGTCGCTCCGGGCGGCGGGCGCACTCGCCGTCACCGGCACGACCATCACCGGCGGCGCGCTGACCGCGATCTCGGACGGCGGAACGATCACGACCGGCGCGGTCACCACCGGCGGGCCGGCGACGGTCACCGCGACCGGCGGCAATATCGTTCTCGCCAGCCTCAACACGACCGGGGCGGCGACGCTGTCGGGCCAGTCGGCGACGGTGACCGGGGCGGCGACCACGACCGGGGCGCTGACGGCGACCGCGACCAACGGCAGCCTTGGCTTCGGCGCGGTAACGGTGGGCGGGGCGGCGACGCTGCGCGCGCGGACAGCGCTGACCGTCGCCGGGCTCGCCAAGGCGGGGGCCGCGCTCGACGCGCTGTCGACCGGCGGCGCGCTCGGCTTCGGCGCGACGCAGGCGGCGACGACACTGACGCTGCGCGGCGCGACCGGCATTACCGTGACCGGCGGTTCGGTCGCGGGCGGCACGGCGACGATCACCGCCGACACCGGGCCAATCGCGACCGGCGACATCAATGCCGGCGGCGACGCGCTCGTAACCGCGACCGCCGGCAGCGCGACCCTCGCTTCGGTCGGCAAGGCGGCCAAGCTGACCGTCGCCGCGGCGACCGACGCGACGATCACCGGCGCGGTGGCGACGTCGGGCGACACGCTGATCACCGCGACCAACGGCACGGCGACGATCGGCGGCGCGGTGCGGACGGCGAACTATACCGTCAAGGCGAACAACGGCACGATCGCCCTCGGTGCCGGGGTGGTTCAGGCGAGCAGCGGTACGATCACGCTCGACTCGCAGCGCCTGACGATCGGGGCGGGGACCGCGATCGTCGCGCCGAAACGCATCCAGCTCGACGTCACCGGCAATGCCGCCGGCATTTCGCTCGGCGACGGCACCGGCGCGGCGGCGGGCACGACGAAATACGCACTGTCGAAGGCCGATCTGCGCAAATTCCAGACGCCGGTGCTCGAGCTCGCCGCGGTCGGCCGCTCGGTCGACATCGGCGAAGTCGATCTCGACGGCGTGACCGCGGTCGCGGGCGGGTTCGCCGGCGTTACCAGCGCGTTCGGCATCCGCACTACCGGCGACATCCGTATCGCCGACCGGCTGACCTTCACCACTCCGGCGACCGCGACGACGCCACGCGTGCTGACGCTCGGCGGGGCGGCGGGGGGTGCCGACCTCGACAAGACGACGACGACCGCGAACGCGATCAAGGTGCTCGCGGTATCGGGGCTCGACAATTCGGCGACCGGAACCGGCGGGCAGATCAACGCGAGCGGATCGATCGTCCAATTGCGCGCGACGTACATTGCGCTCGGCGAGACGCCGTCGCCGGTCGTCGGGCGGCCGTTCATCGACACGCTGCTACCGGCGGCGGGGACGCCATTGACGAGCGGCGAGGCGCGGACGCAATTCCTCAACAACGCCGCGTCGACGCTGTATCTCGCGACCCCGCCCTACGCGAAGCAGACCCCGGCCCCGCAGGCGCTGGTCAAGGCGGGCACGCTCGTCCTCGCGCCGGGACAGTGGGCGCTGCTCCAGAACACCGGGCCGACGACGACGCCGGGGGGCGGCATCGAGGTCGGCACGATCAAGTTCAACAAGGTCGCCGGCAGCGCCGCCGCCGATCCGATCATCGGCCTGTTCGGCTCGATCGCGGGCAAGACCGGCATCGCTTCGGCGATCAGCGTCGACGCCAACAACCTCGACGGGATCAGTCCGAACAACATCCGCGTCAACGGCTGCGTCGCGCTGTCGACCGCCGGCTGCATCCAGTCGGCGATTTCGATCCCGCTGATCAACCTCGCCGATCCGGGGCGGACGTTGCTGATTTCGAGCGCGCCGGACCTCGCGCTGTCGGTCGAGCTGATCACCGGCGCGACGAACGAGGCGCTGTGGCGCGAGGACGACGACGACTGCGCCGCGGGCACCGACAAGGATCGCTGCGCGGCGATGCCGGCGCAGCAACGTCCGCAACGGGAGAGCCGGCCATGACGCGGATAGCCTCGATCTGGCTCGTGGTCGCGGTCGCGGCGGCGAGCCCGGCGGCGGCGGTGCTGCCCGACACGATTGATCTCGGTCGCGGCCCGCAGGGCGAACTGTGCCGCGCCGAGCGGACGTGGGGCGACGCCGCCGCGCCCGGCCTGTTCGATACGAGCTTCAACGTCCGCTGCCGGGGCTGGACCGAAACCGCGTCGGTCGGGCGCTTCCACGTCGTCGCGGCAAAGCCCGACGCGGTCGCGCTGCTCGACAAGTCGCGCGACGCCCGGCTCGCCTGTGGGGCGCCCGTCGCGGTCACCGTCGCCGGGCTCGGCACGGGGACGGCGCGGCGCTGCACCGCGCGCGAGGCCGGCTATGAGGCGATTGCCGTGCAGATTGCGCACGGCGGCAAGATCTACGCGGTAGACGGGCTGAAGCGCTTCGCTGGCAACCTCGCCACCGGGCTGCGCTCGGTCGGCGGCGCGACGGGCGCGGCCAAGGGCTTGGTGCTCGTTCCCGCCGATGCGCCGCCAGCGCCGGGCGGCGTCGCGCTGGCGGCGGTTGCTACCGACGAGTCGGCGCTTGGGGACCAGCGCAACGAGGTGCTCGACTATTCGATCCGCGGCCAGCACGGCGAGGCGCGCGAGATCGTCACCCGCTATCTCGCCAAGCTGCCGGTCGAGGCGTCGAAGTTCGACCGCATCGACCTGACGCTCGACGCCGCGCTGTCGGAATCGAACCTCGGCTACCGCGACGTCGCCCGCGTCTATCTCGATCAGGCGGCGGCGCTGCTCGATGCCGGCGACGCCCCGCGCGGATCGGCCGGCGACCGGCTGCGCAGCAAGCTGCAGGTCTATCGCGCGATCGATGCGCTCAACCGCCGCGATTACGCCGCGGCGACGACGCTGGCGACCGCCGCGCTCGCCGAGGACCGGTCGCCGGTGCGGCTGGCGTCGCTCGACAATGCGCCGCTGCGCGATCCGGCGATCCTGCGCCAGCTCAACGCGAGCGGCGCATCGCGCGGGCTCGGCTCGCGCGACCTCAGCTGGATCGGCCCGGTCATCCTCCAGGTCGAGGCGCTCTACGTCCGCGCCGCCGGGCTGCGCGCGACAGGCAAGTTCGCCGAGGCGTCGGGGG
>CAXTPH010000069.1:0-10766 GCA_964245955.1 uncultured Sphingomonadaceae bacterium
ACCTCATAGCCGACGAGGACCCCGCGCATCGCCGGCGATACTACCGCCGTGACGCTTTCACGCACGCCCGCGGGCAGCTTCGCCACCAGCACGCCGCACAGTCGGGCGGCGCGGGCAGGATCCATCAGCACCCGCGCGCACTGGAGATAGCGCGCCGACCGCAGTCCCGACGACAGGATGAAATGCCCATCGAGCAGCGCGCGCGCCGCGCGGAATTCGGCGAGGATATCGGTATCGGTCATGGCCGACCTCCTTAGCAACATTGCTCGCGAGGCCAAATTCTGAAGTGCTGAACTGATGGCGCACGGGACGCCGCGTCGCTCTACCTCAATGCGATCCGGCTCCAGCGCGCCGCTGCACCACGTTGATGATATTATATTTATTGAGTTGCTGGCGATCGATACACTCGAACGTCTGCAGCATCGGCGAGATGAAGGCGTCGATCTCGTCCGGCGAATGCTGCTCAAGCATGAAATTGAAAACATGGTCTATTTGACGTCGTCGCAAATCGTCGTCGTCGCTAAAACTGATTATACCATCGCTCTGCAGTCTCTTGATGTAAGCGATCGCCGATTCGCTGGTATGAGCGACCGACATAGCCTTTCGCATCGCTAAGATCTCGGCATCGGATACGAACACCAGCGATCGCTGCTTGAACATGACGTCTGGGAAAAAATCTCGCGAGATACCCATTTTCTGGCCATATCGTTGTATTTTACCAGCCAGGATCGCGTTGCTTTGCTCGCGCTCGTGCAGGCTGTTTTTCTGAGCATTGAGCGACTTTAAATTCGTTATCTGTCCCAGCTGGTCTTCATCGTAGAATGTGTGGATGCCGTAGATGGCACCGTCGTCGATATAGCGCAGTACACCGCCGAGAAATGCCATCGAACAGCTCGAGATGCACGCGTAACCGTTCGCCACGCGGGTTGCCAGCATCTTGGTGCGCAGGACTTCCCCGACTTTCGGCCCTTCTTCCGCGTTGCCGCCCCCTGAATCGAGCCAAACCTCTGAGATATGTCCGGCCGTCGACAGGAAGGTCGACAGTCGGTCACTATCACCGGCGGTGAAGGTGCCGGAAATGATCAGGACTCTGGTGTTTACGACTTGCATGACCGAGAAGCGGAGCGGGCCGTCCCAGTCGCCGCCCATCATATGGTCGAGTCGCGGGCAATTGCTTCCCCACCCGGAGAGCGCCTTCACCTGGGTCCCGATTGGTCCCAGCTTATTCGCGAAAGCTGGAGCCGACAGCGCAACGAACAACAGAGCAAACGAGAGCCGCAGCGTCATGCCGGGACCCAGGAGCTTCCGTCGGGATTTTGACACAACTCTTTTTCGGTCGAAGTTTCTTTTCCATCGGCGTCGGTAAAGAACGACCGCTGCACGGCGCAGCTTCTGCCGTCGGCGACCGACCGACTGACGACCGTCGTTCCACCTGTAACGCCGGGTCGGTCGGGGCTCGTCCATGTCGCTGTCGAAGACGATCCGATTTTCTTACTGTTCAACGCGTTGCCTTGCGCCGATTGCGCCTTCTGCAATTCACCGTCGGTCAAGGCGCACGCCATACCGTTCGAAAGCAGATCGCGAACCGTGCCACGGTAGGAAGTGTCGGGACGAATGCCGATCCTGCCCATGCCCGCGCTGAGCAAACCCTCACCCAAGCCGCCAAATATCTTTGAGACACGGCCCTTTTGGGCGGTCGTCTTGCAAGTGTCGGCTGCCCGAGCTGGCTGGACGAGGTAGGGTCCAGCCACTGTCACCCACAGTAGAACGATCAAGGCACTTAGTCTGCGTCGCACGATGTCCCCCCGCGAAACATGCGCAGGAACAACTAGCAGTGCGCCATTCGCGAGAGAAGTCTTCCGATCACTGTTCAGAAAATTTTCCGGTAGTTCCTTTGGAAAATGGTGGGGTAGACGACCGTCATTCGGCATGCGTGGCGTGTCACGCCTTCACCCGCTCGACACTGACCACCGCGTGCGTCGCGCGCAGCGCTGCAATGATGTTGGTCAGATGCGCAAGGTCGTCGACCTCGATGTCGACGACGAAGCCGTGAAAGGCGCGGTCGCGCTCCTTGAGGCTGAGGTTGACGATGTTCGCGCCGTGGTGCGCGAGGATCGCGGTCAGCGCGGCGAGGCTGCCGGGCTGGTTGTGGACCACCGCGAGCAGCCGCGCGACGGCGCTCTCGGTCTCCTCGCCCCAGTGCAGGTCGAGCCACTCGCCGCCGACGGCATCGCCCTCCGCGCCCCCGTCGCTGCCGGCGAGGTTGGCGCAGTCGATGCCGTGGACCTCGATGCCGGTGCCCGGGCAGGCGACGCCGACGATGCGGTCGCCGGGGATCGGGTGGCAGCAGTCGGCGAGCTGGAACGCCACCCCCGGGGTCAGTCCGCGGATCGAGATCGCCGCGCGCGGGCTCGCCTTGCCGCGCTTGCGCGTCTTGAGGTTGGCGGTCGACCCGGGCAGCACCGCCTCGAGCACGGCGGTATCGCTGACCGTCGCCCGCGCCAGCGCGAGGTAGAGTGCATTGCGGTCGGCGAGCTTGAGCCGCGCCAGCCCGGCGGTGACGGCGTCGTCGGACAGCGGCAGCTTCAGCCGGGCGACGACCTCGTCGTACAGCGTCCGCCCCATCTTGAGCTGCTGGCTGCGCTGCTGCTGGCGGACGAAGCGGCGCACCGCCGACCGCGCCTTGACCGAGACGACGAACCCCTCCCACAGCGGGTCGGGATGCTGCGCCTTCGACCGCAGGATCTCGACCTGGTCGCCGTTCGCCAGCGGCGTCCGCAGCGGCACGACGCGGCCGTTGACCTTCGACCCGACGCAGGTGTCGCCAAGGTCGGTGTGGACGGCATAGGCGAAGTCGACCGGGCACGCCCCGGCGGGCAGCTGGATCAGCTCGCCCTTCGGGGTGAAGGCGAACACCTGGTCCTGGAACATCGCGAGGCGGGTGTGTTCGAGCAGCTCCTCGGGCGTCGTCGCCTGGTCGAGGATCTCGATCAGGTCGCGCAGCCACGGATACGCCTCGCGCGCCGGGGCACCGTCGTCGCCCTGCTTGTACGCCCAGTGCGCGGCGAGCCCGAATTCGGCCTCGCGGTCCATCTCGGCGGTGCGGATCTGGATCTCGATCCGGACGCGCTCACTGTGGATCACCGTCGTGTGGAGCGAGCGGTAGCCGTTGCGCTTCGGCGTCGAGATGAAATCCTTGAACCGCCCCGGCACCGCCGGCCAGCGGCGGTGGAGGATGCCGATCGCGGCATAGGCGGCGGCGGTGTCGGGGACGACGACGCGAACCGCCATGACGTCGGGCAGGTTCTCGAACGCCAGGTGGCGGTCCTGCATCTTCTTCCAGATCGAGAACGGTCGCTTCTCGCGCCCGCGGACATCGGCGACGATGCCGCCCTGGCCCAGCAGCAGTTTGATCCCGCTGGTGATCCGCGCGACCATGTCGCCGCCGCCGGCGCGCAAGGCATCGAGCCGCTTGACGATCGAATCGTATGCCTCGGGCTCAAGGTGCCGAAAGCTGAGCGCCTGCAGTTCGTCCATGAAGCCGTACAGCCCGATCCGCTCGGCGAGCGGGGCGTAGATGTCCATCGTCTCGCGCGCGATCCGGCGGCGTTTCTCGTCGGACTTGATGAAGTGCAGCGTCCGCATGTTGTGCAGCCGGTCGGCGAGCTTGACCAGCAACACGCGGATGTCGTCGGACATCGCCAGCAGGAACTTGCGCAGGTTCTCGGCGGCGCGCTCGTTCTCGGTCTGCGCCTCGATCTTCGACAGCTTGGTGACGCCGTCAACGAGGCGCGCGACGTTGGTGCCGAACAGCTTCTCGATCTGCTCGGTGGTGGCGACGGTATCCTCGATCGTGTCATGGAGGATGCCGGTGGCGATCGTCTCGGCGTCGAGCTTCAATTCGGTCAGGATGCCCGCGACCTCGATCGGGTGGCTGAAATACGGGTCGCCGCTCGCGCGCAGTTGCGACCCGTGCGCCTTCATCGAGAAGACGTACGCGCGGTTGAGCAGATCCTCGTCGGCATCGGGGTCGTACGCGAGCACGCGATCGACGAGTTCGTACTGACGGAGCATCTAGCGATAGTGGGGGGTGGGCGCCCTAAAGGGAAGGGCGTCGCGGCAAAGCCGCGCCGTTCGTCGGACGAGTTCGGCGGCAGTCGCCGCCGCCTCGCCGGCCGAACGTTCGCGCGAGTCCGCGCTCAGCGGACGAATGCGAAGGGCATTCCTCCGCTAAGCGCCGGCCGCGCTCACTCGTAATCCGGACCCAGATTCTGATTCCGCGGCGGCTGAGCCGCAGTCAGGCGCAGCGCTTCGGCCGAGGCGCTGAGCGAACCGACCGCGTCCGGCGTATCTTCTTCGCCCTGGATGACGCGCTGCATCGACGACACCAGCGCCTCCTGCAGCACGGCGGGGACGACCTTCTGCTCGGCGATCTCGCGGAGCGCGACGACCGGGTTCTTGTCGCGGTCGCGGTCGAGCAGGATCTCGGCACCGCTCGAAATCTGGCGCGCGCGGGTCCCCGCCATCAACACGAGCTCGAAGCGGTTGGGGATCTTGTCGACGCAATCTTCGACCGTGACACGCGCCATCGGGCAAACTCCGGGTTATGCGGTAAACGAAGGGACTTAGCAGGCGAAGAGCGTGGGGGTCAAGGAAGGCTCCGACGTTTCGAGCCACCGTTTTTGATTGTTCCATCCACGTAATGCTCGTAAGATATTTAGATGATCCTTCCTGAAATTAAATCGATCGCAGAGTATGCCTACGATGCGCTTTTGGGAGAGATTAAGAGATTTTCCGGACAACTTCCTGACGATATGGAACTTGGAATTGTGTCCAACGGGGGTGGCCTCATCATCCATATCGAAAAACTGTACCAGTCCGGTCAAATGGTCGTTTTTATTGGGTCAGATGGTGAAGGCAGGCAAGCGCGGTTAATCCAGCATTATACGCAGGCAAATGTTCAGATGATCGCGGTTAAAAAGCTAGATGCCGAAGCTCGCCGGATAGGATTCTAGGGGCAGCCTTACAAAGCATCCCGTAGATGATTGTCGTGTGCAGCCGACCGCGGCGGATCGCGCCACCTTGACCCCGCGCCCCGTTTCCCCTAACGGCACGCGTTCGCAATTGGCCCCGCACGCCCGGTGAAGCGGTGGCCGCATCCAGCAGACTTGGTTGGATGGTGCGGTTCCGGGTCGCCTCTGAAAACAGCGGTGCCAACAGCAAATTGGACGTCAATAATGTCGAAGCGCGCCAACGCGAAGTATAAACTCGATCGCCGCATGGGCGAAAACATCTGGGGCCGCCCGAAGTCGCCGGTCAACAAGCGCGAATACGGCCCCGGCCAGCACGGCCAGCGCCGCAAGGGCAAGGTGTCGGACTTCGGCATCCAGCTCCGCGCCAAGCAGAAGCTCAAGGGCTATTATGGCGACGTCACCGAGCGGCAGTTCCGCGCGACCTACGCCGAGGCCGTCCGCATGAAGGGCGACACCAGCCAGAACCTGATCGGCCTGCTCGAGCAGCGCCTCGACATGGTCATCTTCCGCGCCAAGTTCGCGCCGACGATCTTCGCCGCGCGCCAGATCGTCAACCACGGCCACATCCTGGTCAACGGCCGCCGCTGCAACATCGCCAGCGCCAAGGTCAAGCCGGGCGACGTGATCGAACTCGGCACCAAGGCGAAGGAAATGGCGCTTGTCCTCGAGGCGATGGGCCTCGCCGAGCGCGAGACCCCCGAATACGTCCAGGTCGACGGTGCCAAGGCAACCTATGTCCGGGTGCCGACGCTCGACGAGGTGCCGTACGCGGTAAAGATGGAGCCGAACCTGGTCGTCGAGTTTTACAGCCGATAAGCGGCGCGGCGCCAGTCGAGGAACGCCCTTCGCGTGCGTCGACTGGCGCCCGACTCGCTTGAGGCCGGCCGGCGGGTCGGGCGACCTTCACGCCCGAACCCGTCCGACGGCGCGGCTTCGCCGCGACGCCCCTGTCCTACACCCCGCCGATAAGTCTACGCTCCGCAGGTCGAGTCGCCATCGGGCGGCAGGAGCGGTCTTCTCATCGTTGTCTAGAGAATAGCAAAAGCAAGATTCACACGCGTTCGTGTGAACTTATTTTGAACTTAGCCGCGATTTGCCCGCCGTGAGCCCCGCGTAGATCACCCCCGGCACGACCGCTCCGACCCCCCACACCAGCAGGTCGAACAGTGCCAGCAGCCACAGCCCCGGGCTGATGAGCGTCATTCCAGCATCGACCGCCGCGACCCGCATCGGACCCGCGCCCAGCCCATAGACCGTTCCCGCCACGACCAGCCGCGCCGGCACGACCGCCAGCGCGAACACCCCGAGCACGACCGCAACCGCGCCGCGATTGCCGCGGGTCAGCGCGATCGACCGGGCAAGCGCCGCGAACGGCCCGAGCCGTCCGACCAGCGCCGCCGGCACCGCCGCGATCAGCCCCACCGCCGCGACGAAGCCGATCGCGACGATTGCCACCCGGACCGTCAGCGCCGATGTCCCTGCCAGCGCGGCGAGCAGCAGCCCGACCATCGCGAGGACGGTCATCACCCCGAGCAGGAGGGCGACGCTCAGCCCCCGTGGTGAGGCGGCAAAGCCGTCGCGCGCGAACGCCCCCGGCGCGCGCGGGCGTTCGCCGAGCCGCGCCAGCACGCCGTCGGTGACGATAACGACGTACAGCACCCGCAGCAGCCCGCCGAAGGTGGCGATGATCGTCGACCCGGCGTTACTCCCGGCGAGCGTCAGCGCCACCCCCGGCAGCGTTACCATGCCGAAGCCAAGGAGGATGATCGCGGCGAAGTCGTGCCAGAACACGCTGCCGATCCGGCGGAGGGCGAGGGCGACGTCGAGGCGCGCGGCCCCGGCGGGATCGGTCATCCGGCCTTCGCCGCCCGCGCCGCCGCGACCGCCTCGGCGAGCTTGGCGTAGCCGACCGCGCCGCTGAGGATGCGGTCGCCGACGATGTAGCTCGGCGTGCCGGTCAAGCCGAGCGCGCGCCCGAGGTCGATGTTCTTGGTGATCTCGGCCTTGAGTGTGGGGCTGGTCAGGTCCTTTGCGGTCCGCATCTCGTTGAGGCCGGCGGCGCGAACCATCGCGATCGTCCGTTCGTGGTCGACCTTGCCGGGCGTCTCGAACATGCGGTCGTGGAAGGCGAGGTACTTGCCTTGGCTCCCCGCCGACAGCGCCGCCATCGCCGCCTCGCCCGATGCCTCCGACAGGACCGGAAAGTCGCGATAGACGACGCGCAGCTTGGGGTCGTCGGCGATCAGCTTGCGGACGTCGGCGTGCCCGGCGCGGCAATAGGGACAAGCATAGTCGAAGAACTCGACGAGGGTGACGTCGCCCTTGGGGTTACCCGCGACCGCGCCAGGGAAGGGGGTCTCGATCTCGGTCCGATTGCTTGCGAGCAGCTTGCTGACGTCGCGCGCCTGCATGCCGTTGATCGCCTCGGGGATGATCTCGGGGTGCTTGAGGATATAGTCGCGGACGATCGCCTCGATCGCGGCGCGGTCCTTGGTGTCGATCCGCGCAGCCGGGTCGCCGGCGCCGCAGCTTGCGACGAGGACCAGCGCGAGCGCCGCCGTGATGCGTAAAGCCTTGATCATTTATGCTTCTTCTTGACGAGGTCGTTCTGCGCGACTTGCGCAATGTCGTCGGCGCGGAGCCAGTCGGTCGTTCCCGGCGACAAGCCCTTGAGCGCGACCCGCGCGTTCGCCGCCGCCTGCTTCGGCTCGCCCTCGAGATCGAAGCGCTCGGCGGTGGCGAGCGCGGCGCGCGCGGTGTCGCCCTCGCGGTCATAGATCACGCCGAGCTGGTACCACGCGTCGGGGTTCTCGCGGTCGCGGACGACCGCCTTCCTGAGCAGCGGCTTGGCCTCGGCGAAGCTCGCCGGGTCCTCGCTGCTGACGAGCGCGTGGCCGAGCAATGTCGCGATCAGCGGCTCGGTCGGCGCGGCGGCGACGGCGGCGCGCAGCACCGGCAGCGCGTCGGTGATCTTGCCCGATTCGAGCAGGATCTGGCCCTTGAGCTCGAGGAAATAAGGGTCGGCGGGGTGCGCCGCGAGCAACGCGTCGACCTCGCGGATCGCGGCGTCGGGGTAGGCCGACTTGTGCCAGGCGTAGGCGTGGGCGTAGCGCGCGGGGTCGGTCTTCTGCCCCTCGGGATAGACCTGGAAGGTCCGCGGCGGCTCCTCGACGAAGCCGACCAGCTTAGCCTTGACCCGCTGAAAGCGCGCCTCGAGCTTGGGGTCGGATGGCGCGTTCCACGCCGGCGACGCCTTGTACACCGCCTCGAGGTTGGCGATGCGCTCGCCGTCGAGCGGGTGGGTCCGGTTATAGGCATTGTCCTGCTTGACCCCGAGGCGATATTCCTGGCCGAGCAGCTTGTTGAAGAACTGGAGGCTGCCGCGCCCCGATTCGCCGGCCTTGCCGAGGTAGGTCGCCCCGGCCTGGTCGGCGCGGCTTTCCTGATCGCGGCTGAACGACAGATACTGGCTCTGCGCGGTCGCGGTGCCGAGGCCGAGCGCGGCCATGCCGGCATCGCCGGCGCCGAGCGCGACGAGCCCGACCGCGGCGATCAGCGACAGGATCGAGATGTGCGTCGCCGGACCGATGCCCTCGTTCGAGCGGACATTATGGCCGCCGGCGATGTGCCCGAGCTCGTGCGCGAGGACGCCCTGGAGCTGGTTGACGTTGTCGGCGTTCTCGATCAGCCCCGAGAAGACGAAGATGTTCTGCCCGCCCGAGACGAACGCGTTGATCTCAGGGTCGCCGACGAGGACGATCTGCACCGACGCCGGGGTCAGGCCAGCGGCGACGATCAAGGGCTTCGCGACGTCGCGGAACAGGGCTTCGGTCTCGGCGTCGCGCAGGATTGACTGCGCGGCGGCGGGAACGCTCCCGGCAAACATCGCGACCGCGCCGAGAGTCAGCGCGGCACGGGCGATCAGGCGGGCGGGCATGCCGGGCATGTGGCGGGAATAGGCTGAACGCGGAGTGAAGGCGAGGGGCGTAAGGTCCTCCCCCGCGCGGGCGGGGGAGGACCTTACGTCAGGTCAGTTCCCGAAGGTCCGCTGCCACCAGCCGCCCTTGCGCGGGGCGGCGGGTTCGGTGGGTTCGGCCGGTGTCGTGTCGTTCGCCGGCGCGACGACCGGCTCGGGCTCGACGACCGCCGCAGTCTCGACGAACGCCTCGGGCTCGGCGACGACAGCCGGCTCGACCGGCTCGACGGTGGCTGCGGGGGCATCGTCCGCGACCTTGCGCCGCGACCGGCGCGGTTTGGCGGCGGCGACGGGTTCCGCAACCTCGGCAACCGGCGCGGCAACCGGTTCGTCGGCAATGACCGACTCGGCAGCTTCGACCGGCTTCTTCGCGCGCGACCGGCGCGGCTTCTTTGCCGGGACGGCACCCTCGCCCGTCGCGTCGACGGCGTCAGCGAGCGCATCGACCGTCGCCGGGCCGTCGGCGACCGGCGCCTCGGCCACCGGCGCCTCGATCGCGGGCACCTCTGCCAGCGGGGCTTCGGCGTCGGCAGGTGCGGCCGTCGCCTCGCCGAGATCGTCGCCGCCGGCTTCGACCGGGGCCGGGCCGCCCTCGCGGCGGCGGCCGCCACGACGGCCGCGACGGCGGCGCTTGGCCTCGCCGTCACCGGCGCTGTCGGCGGTGGCGATCGGGGCGACGCCGTCGCCGGCGACGACCTCCGCCGCATCATCACCGGTCACCGAGACGTCGGCGTTCGAGGCGATGTCGGCGACGGGCTCGACGCCCTCGGCGGCATCGCCCTCGGGTCGGCGGTCGCGCCCGCCACGGCGGCGGCGGCGACGGCCGCGACCACTATCGCCGCGCTCGCCCTCGCGGGCCGCTCCATCGGCCTTGGGTTCGCGCGCCGGGCGATCGGCCTCGTCCTCAGCGTCGTCGTCACCGCCGTCGGTTACGGCGTCGGTCTCGGCATCGGCATCGGCTTCGGGGGCGCGGCCCCGGCCGCGACCGCGACCGCGGCCTTCGCGACGCGCGGGCTGCTCAGCCTCGTCCTCGTCGTCGTCGAAGCCGTGCTCCTCGCTGGTGTCGGGGATCTCGTCGTCGTCGTCGATCTTCACCGGCGGCGGCAGCAGCGACATCACCACCGGGTGGAGCGGCGCGGGACCGCCCGCGTCGAGGACGAAATTCGGCCCCATCAGCGTCTCGTCGGGGATCGTCTCGACGGCGATGCCGTAGCGCTCCTCGAGCTCGACGACGTCGGCGCGCTTGCGGTTGAGGATGTACATCGCGACCTCGAGGCCGGCGCGCAGCGAGAACTCGGTCGCGCGGCCCTTGATCGCCTCGGCCTCGAGCGCGCGAAGCGCCGCCAAAGTTGCCGACGCGACCGAACGGACATAGCCCGAGCCGTCGCACATCGGGCAGACGTGGGTCGACGCTTCGAGGACGCCGGTGCGCAGCCGCTGGCGGCTCATCTCCATCAGCCCGAACGAGCTGATCCGGCCGAGCTGGATGCGGGCGCGGTCGTTCTTCATCGCCTCCTTCATCGCGCGCTCGACGCGGCGGTTGTTGCCGCCGACTTCCATGTCGATGAAGTCGATGACGACGAGCCCGGCCATGTCGCGCAGGCGGAGCTGCCGCCCGATCTCGTCGGCGGCCTCGAGGTTGGTCTTGTACGCCGTCTCCTCGATGCCGTGCTCGCGCGTCGAGCGGCCGGAATTGACGTCGATCGAGACGAGCGCCTCGGTCGGGTTGATGACGATGTAGCCGCCGCTCTTCAGCT
>CAXTPH010000070.1:0-10732 GCA_964245955.1 uncultured Sphingomonadaceae bacterium
CTTTCCGCTCATCGGCGAGGATCGCCACAACCGCAGCACAAAGTTCGAGATCACCCGGCGCAATTGCGGGCGCCGTCAGCACCGGCAGTTCGCGTTCGATGAAGCCGGTGTCGATCGCATTGGCGCGGACGCTGGCATGCGTGACCAGCGCCGACAGGAACGGCGTGTTCGTGACGATGCCGCGAATATCGGTCTCTTCCAGTCCGAGGTTGAGCCGTTCGATCGCCGTCTCGACCGTCAGCGTGCCGTCGAGCAGCCCTGCCACGGCCGCGACGATGGGCATGTCGACCTGGCGCGCCGCCGCCGCCGCCATCAGGATCGGCGCCGTCGCCGCGCCTTCGGCGACCGTCGGCCCGGCCGGCGGCGCCCGGCCTTCGCCCAGCGCGACGCCGAGGGCGAAGTTGCGCGAAGCCGTGCCGGTGCAGGTCAGGACGAGATCGCCGAGTCCCGACAGGCCACCCAACGTCGCCGCCTCGGCACCGCACGCCGATCCGTAGCGGAGCATCTCGGCGAACCCCCGGGTAATGATCGCGGCACGCGCATTGTCGCCGAGCCGACGTCCGGCGACAACGCCGCAGGCGATCGCCAAGACATTCTTGACGGCCCCGCCGATACACGCGCCGGTGACGTCACGGCTCCAATAGGGGCGGAATGACGGACGCGCGAGGCGCCGGCACAGCGCCTGGCCAAGTGCCTCGTCGGCGCAGGCGAGCGTCACCGCGGTTGGCAGTCCGGCGGCGACCTCGTGCGCGAACGTCGGTCCCGACAGCACGGCAAGCGGCCAGCCGGGCAGGACGTCGGCGGCGACCTCGGCCATCGATCGGCCTCCCGGAGCGATTCCCTTGGCGCAGAGGATCAGCGGACGCGGGCGCTGCTCCGCCAGGCCGGACAGGACGGTCGCCATCGCCTGTGCCGGGGTTACGATCAGCAAGGCGTCGGCCCCGGTCAGCCCGTCGAGCGTCGCGACGGCGGCGATCGACGGGGACAGCGCGATTCCCGGCAGGAACAGCGCATTCGTATGGGTGGTGTTGATCTCCGCGACGACTGTAGCCTCGCGGGCCCAGATCAAGGTTGCGCCATCCCCTGCCGCCGCGACCTGCGCAAGGGCCGTTCCCCATGCGCCGCCGCCGACCACGCCGATCGTGGCGAGGCTCACGCCTTGACCCCCGCGCCGCGCACGGGCTCGGCCGCGGGATCGAGCGGCCAGCGCGGGCGGGCGACCGCATCGAGACCGTCGATCAGCCCAAGTGCGAGGCGCTCGGCCCCCGCCCAGGCGATCATCGCCGCATTATCGGTGCACAGCCACAGCGGCGGCGCGACGAAGGCCAAGCCCCGGCTCGCGGCAACGTCGGCCAGCGCACCGCGGATCGCCTCGTTCGCCGCGACGCCGCCTGCGACGACGAGCGCCGTCGCCTCGGGCATCGCCACGACCGCGCGGAGCGTCCGATCGATCAGACAGTCGACGACCGCCGCCTGGAAGCCGGCGGCGAGGTCGGCGGCGTCGGTCGGCGACAGCGGCGACCGCAGGGCGTCGCGAGCACGCAGCACTGCCGATTTGAGCCCGGCGAACGAAAAATGCGGCTCGGGCGAGCCGAGCAGCGGGCGCGGCAGCTTGAAACGCGCCGCGTCGCCGGTTCGCGCCGCCGCCTCGACCGCCGGCCCGCCGGGGAAGCCCAGGGCCAGCAGCTTCGCGACCTTGTCGAAAGCTTCGCCGGCGGCGTCGTCGATCGTCGTCGCCAGCCGCCGGTAGCGCGCGACACCGTCGACGGCGAGCAGCTGGCAGTGTCCGCCCGATACGAGCAGGAGCAGGTAGGGAAAGGCCAGCGCCGGGTCGATCAATCGCGGCGACAGCGCATGCCCCTCGAGATGGTTGATCGCGAGCAGCGGCTTGTTCGCGGCGAAGGCGAGCGCCTTGCCCGTGACCAGTCCGATCATGACCCCGCCGATCAGCCCCGGCCCAGCCGTCGCGGCGATCGCGTCGACCTCGGCAAGGCGGATTCCGCCGTCGGCGAGGACCCGCGCGATCATCGGCGCCAGCACCTCGACGTGCGCGCGCGCCGCGATCTCGGGGACGACGCCACCGAACGGCCGATGCGCCGCATCCTGGCTTGCGACCGCTTGCGCGACGATCGTCCGGTCACCGCGCACCAGCGCGACCGCGGTCTCGTCGCACGACGATTCGATTCCGAGAATGAGGGGAGCCATCGTCGGGGTATAGCCTTGCGCTGGTTTTGAACCATCCCTCTCGGGCGAGGCCGTCGCGCATCCGGCGCATTGTAAAGTTTTCCGACACTCTTACTGACAAAATATTGTACGCTGCGAGTCATGCGAGAACGGCGCTCACGAGCGAACCGGATTAAAGTCTTGGAAACTTTGAGCCGAAGAAATCGCGCAGGTCAAAACCCGGTTGGCACATTTCTTGAATTAACTTTGCAGTAGCCTCGGAGGGGATATTGCTATGAAACCACTGCTCGCGATCGTTGCCTCGTTGGTGATCGCCGCTCCAGCGAGTGCCTTCACCTTTTTCTCGATTGGCGCGACGACCGGTCCCGGCCCGGGTGATCCGGGCCTCGCCGCGTTCGAAAACGCGTTGGTCACCTTCGACGCGCCGATGCATAGCGGGGTCACCAATACCGTCAGCGGCTCGGCCGGTGTGTATACCGGTACGAGCAACGTCGCTGCTGCGCCGGTGGGCGATACCGGCGCCTATCAGGCACTCGGCACGGGTGGCGCGTCGCTGTTCGACTTCCGAACCTATTTCACCGGTAAGCAGGTGCGCAGCCTGAGCGTCTATGTCGGCTCGGTCGACACGTATAATTTCATCGACGTGCTCGACTCGTCGCTCAACACGATCGGGACGATCTCGGGCAGCCAACTGCCGGGCAATAACGGCGATCAGGGGGCGTCGATCACCAACCGCCGCCTCTACATTAATTTCGCGACGACCGAGAACGTCGGCGGCCTGCGTTTCCGCTCGGATGGCGTCGCATTCGAGTACGACACGATCGGCGCAAGCTCGGCGATCTTCACGCTGCCGCCCGGCAATCCGACGACGCCGCCGGTCCTGCCGCCCGCGACCTCGGTTCCCGAACCCGCCGCATGGGCGCTGATGATCGCGGGCTTTGTGATGACCGGCTTCGCCTCGCGTCGCCGTGGCCGTGCAGTCGCTGCATAGACTTTGATCGGCGGCGGCTTGCCAGACGCGGCCGCCGCTTGCACAACCCGTCCCGCATGACGGTCCAGCTTAAACTCGGCACCCGCGGGTCGCCGCTCGCCCTCGCTCAGGCGCGGATGACCGCCGCTGCGCTCGCCGCGGCGCATGGCTGGGATGCTGCCGCGATCGAAATCGTCGTCGTCGTCACCACCGGCGACCGCGTCCAGGACCGCCCGCTCGCCGAGATTGGCGGCAAGGCGCTGTGGACCAAGGAACTCGACGCTGCGCTCCTCGACGGTCGGATCGATCTTGCGGTGCATTCGATGAAGGATGTCGAGACGCGGCTTGCCGGCGGCATCGTCATCGCCGCGATGCTGCCGCGCGCCGACGTCCGCGACCGGCTGATTGGCGCGGACAGTGTCGCCGCCCTGCCGCATGGGGCACGGCTCGGTACTTCGTCGCCCCGCCGCGCGGCGCAGTTGCGGTCGCTCCGCCCCGACCTCGTCATCGTGCCGTTGCGCGGCAATGTCGCGACGCGGCTGGCGAAGATCGCCGAGGGCAGCGCCGAGGCGACACTGCTCGCCGCCGCCGGGCTCGACCGGCTCGAGATCGATGCCGGTGCGTCCCTCGATCTCGCCGAGGTCTTGCCCGCGCCGTCGCAGGGCGCGGTCGGGATCACGGTGCGCGCGGGCGACGCGCGTGTCGGTCCGCTCGTCGCGGCGATCGACGATGGCGACACCTCGGCTGCGGTGATGCTCGAGCGCGGCTTTCTCGCGGCCCTCGACGCCGACTGCCACAGTTCGGTCGCCGCGCTCGCCGAGATGCGCGGCGACCGCGTCCGTTTCCGCGCGCAGATCCTCCTGCCCGACGGCAGCGAGTGCCGCAGCGGCGACGTCGACCTGGCGCGCGACGTTGCGGCGGCGGGGGTCGCGGCGCTCGCGACCGACCTGCTCGCCGTCGCCAGTCCTAAACTGCGCGGCCTTTTCGGAGCGCGGTGACGCGCATTCTCGTCACACGACCCGGCGGGGCGTCGGCGCGCTGGCGCACACTCGGCACCGTGCTCGATGCGCCGGTGATGCGTATCCAGCCGGTGCCGTGGACGGCGCCCGACGATGCCCCCGAAGCCGTCCTCCTGACGAGTGGCAACGCCGTCCGCTGCGCCGGGTCGCTGGCCCGGCTCTATCACCAGCTCCCTGCATTCGCCGTGGGTGTCGCGACCGCAACGGCCGCGCGCGCGGGCGGCTGGCACGATGTCCGCGACGGGGGCGGCACGGTGGCGACAATGTTCGGTACCGTCGCGAAGGCCGGCTTTGTCCGCGCGCTTCACCTCGCCGGGGTCGACCGGACCGACGTGGCACCACCGCCGACCCTGATGGTCGAGGTCCGTGAGGTCTATGCGGCCCTGCCCGTCGCGCTACCGGCATCCGTGCTCGAGGCGCTGGCGACCGGCTCGATCGACCTCATTCCGCTGTACTCGCCGCGCTCCGCTGCCGAATTTGCGCGCCAGGTGGATGCGACCGTAGTGTCACGCGCAGGGCTGCAGCTCGCCGCAATCAGCCCCGCCGTCGCCGCCGCCGCCGGTACCGGATGGGGCAGCGTCGTGATTGCCGCGACGCCCGACGACGACGCGCTCTTTGCCGCCGCCGCGGCGGTGTGCGACAAGGCGCGATGACGCGCACCGGAGCATGACCATGGAGCCGTTCGACCCCGGCCGCGACCACTCCAGCGCGCGGCTCGATCAAATGCGCAATCGCGCGGTGCCGGTATCGGCGCGTCCACAGCGCGCCGTCGTTGCGTGGATCCTCGTCGCTGCGCTCCTCGCCTTCGCGCTTGGTTTGATCGCCAACCCATGGTTCGAGCGGTCGGTTCGCAGCCGTCTGCCCGGTTTTGCCCCGACCGTCGCCCCGACGGTCGGCGATCTTGCCGCGCTCGAGACGCGGATCGCGGCGCTCGAAGCCCGGCCGCGCGGCAATGCGACGCCCAGCACGGCCGAGACCGCCGGTGGCGCGCCAGGCGAGCGGTTGGCCCGCATCGAGGGCGTCGTTGCCACGCTCGGCGACACCATTCCCGCCACAACTGCTCGCACCGACAAGATCGCGACCGACCTTGCCGCGCTGACCGGGCGGATCGATGCCGGCGCAGCGACCACGGCGGCGGCGCTCAGCAGTGCCACCGCCAGCGCCGACCGCGCGCAGGCGATGCTCGTCGCCGGTGCGGTCCGGCGGCAGCTGACCGAGGGGGTCAGGCTCGGCGCGCTCGAACCGGCGCTACGGCGATCGTTCGGGCCGCGCGCGGCAAGCGCGGTCGAGGCGGTCGCTGCGCTTGGCGCAGCCCCGGTGACGCTCGCCCAACTGCGCGGCGGACTCGAGCAGCTCCGTCCGGCGCTTGGGGCAACGTCGGTCGCCGCTTCGCGCGGCTGGTGGGAAGGATTTCGCGACGGCCTTGCCGGGATCGTCGTCCGTCCCGCGACGCCAGGGGCGGGCAACGGTGCCGACCGGGCCGGTGCTGCGCTCGCAGCGGGAAATGTTGCCGCCGCCGTCGCCGAGATCAACGCGCTGCCGGCTGCGCAGCGCGCCAAAGCACAGGCGTGGCTCGCCGCCGCCGAGCGGTATCAGGTCGGCTGGCGCGGAATGGCGGCGCTCGAGACGATGCTGCTCGAACCGCCGCCGTCGGCGCCGCTGGCGATCAACTGACACCAGCCGATCCGCGTTCTCGGCGCACGACGACGGGCAAGGTCGCTGACGCCGGCAAACCACGCGGGGAGCGAATCCATAGCCCGTTGCCAACGCGTCTGTTCGGGTGACCGCTACAAGCGTCGTCATCGACGCGGGCGAGACCGCCGGGTAGCGCATCCCCGATACTGGAAATTGGAGCGGGCGAAGGGATTCGAACCCTCGACCCCGACCTTGGCAAGGTCGTGCTCTACCCCTGAGCTACGCCCGCTCGGGCAGAAGCGCAGGACACCTGCGCCTCGGGAGACGGCTCGCTACAGCAGGCGGAAGGCGGGGGCAAGCCCGAAATCGGCGGAAGGCCGCGACGCGTTCACGCTTGGCAACCACCGCGCCCCGCCCCCATATGCCCGAAATCGATCCAGCGGAGAGTCACGTGGCCAGCCTTTCGTCGCCCCAATCCGACAAAGCCAGCATCGACGCGTTCAAGCGCGACGTGATCGACGCGTCGATGACGTCGCTCATCCTCGTCGATTTCTGGGCCGAGTGGTGCGGGCCGTGCAAGACCCTGACGCCCGCGCTCGAGCGCGTCGTTGCCGCCAACGCCGCGCGGGTGAAGCTGGTCAAGATCGACGTCGACAAGAACCCGGCGATCAGCGCGCAATTCCGCATCCAGTCGATCCCGACGGTCTACGCCTTCCTTCGCGGCCAGCCCGTCGACGGCTTTCAGGGGGCGCTGAGCGAGCGCGAACTCAAGACCTTCGTCGACCGCCTGCTCGCGGCGATGCCGCCGGCACCGGGCGATCCAGAGGTCGAGATCAAGGCGATGATCGCCGACGCCAACGCCGCGCTCGACGAAGGCGCGGCGGCGGAAGCGGCGGAGATGTTCGCCGCGCTGGCGCAAGAGCTCCCCGACCGCGTCGAGGTCATCGCCGGCTATGCGCGGGCGCTCGTCGCACTCGGCCAGTTCGACGCCGCCGAAGCAACCCTCGCGGCTCTGCCCGCCGAGGCCAAGGAGCCGACGCTCGCGCAGACCCGCGCGGCGATCGCACTGGCAAAGGACGCGGCACCCGTCGACGATCTGACCGGTCTCGCCGCGCGGGTATCCGCCGATCCGGACGATCATGCCGGCGCGGTCGAGCTCGCCGGCGGCCTGATCGCGCGTGGCGACCGCGACGCGGCGGCCGACACGCTGCTCGCCAGCATCGCCCGCGACCGCGACGCGGGTGACGGCGCCGCGAAGGCGAAGCTGCTCAAGCTGCTTGAAGCGGCCGGCTTCGCCGATCCCTGGGCCGCGGCAGTGCGACGCCGCCTGTCGACGATCCTGTTCGCATGATCGTATAAGTGGAGATGACCATTCCCGGACCCGAATCGGAGACAACGATGCTGCCGACCGTCCTGCCGGTATTTCCGATCGGCGGGGCGGTGCTGCTGCCGCGCGGGGTGATGCCGCTCAACATCTTCGAGCCGCGCTATCTGGCGATGGTCCGCGACGCGATGGCGGGCGACAAGCTGATCGGCATGATCCAGCCGCGGCTGGTGACGCAGGACGGCGACCAAAAGCCCGGCTTGTTCGATATCGGCTGCGCCGGACGCATCACCGAGTTTCGCGAGACCGGCGACGGACGGATGATTATCGCGCTGACCGGGGTCGCGCGATTCGCGGTTGCGCGCGAACTAGATGTGACGACGCCGTACCGGCAGGTCATGCCCGACTTCGACGCCTTCGCCGACGATGCGGGCGAGCCCCGGCCGCTCGCGCCGGCCGCCCGGTCGGCGCTCGAAACGACGCTGCGCGCTTATCTCGACACGCAGGGGTTGTCGGCCGACTGGAAAGCGGTTTCCGAGGCCGACGACGAGTCGCTGGTGACCACCTTGAGCGCGGTCTGCCCGTTCGATCCTGTCGAGCGCCAGGCGTTGCTCGAGGCGCGCGACCTGCCCGCGCGCGCGGCGACGCTCAACGCGCTGATGACCTTCGCCCAGGGATCGGGCAGCGACGGCAGCACGCTGCAGTGAGCGACGACGCGCCCGCGATCGACCCGCGGCTGCTCGCCATCCTCGTCTGCCCGCTGACGCGCTCGCCGCTGCGTTACGATCGCGCGGCGAACGAGCTCGTCTCCGAGAGCGCCGGCCTCACCTATCCGATCCGCGACGGCGTGCCGATCATGCTGATCGAAGAAGCGCGCGAGATCTAGTTCGCCGTTCCCGTTGTTCGATCGGCTGGTCGCTAGAGCGCGATGCCCGTCAGGAGTTTGGGCCGGTCGCCGGTCTCGCCGCGCGCCTCGGCCATGAACCGGCGTTTGAGCAGCGGCACCCGCTCGACCGCCGCGAGGCCCAAGCGTCGGATTGCCGCCGGCGCGCGGCCCCGCACCGCGAACAGCCGGTTGAGGCCGTCGGTGACGCTCCCGACCATCGAATTGTCGAGCCGCCGCCACGCCGAATAGCGCGTCGTGACCGCCGGCGCGCCGAGGTCGAGCCCGAGCCGCACGCTGTCGACCAGCACCTCGGTCAGCGCCGCGACGTCGCGCAGCCCCATGTTGAGGCCCTGCCCCGCGATCGGGTGGATGCCGTGCGCGGCGTCGCCGATGAGGACGAGCCGCTCGGCGGTATAGGTTGCGGCGTGGTGGTAGCCGAGCGGGTATGACGCCGCCGGCGCGATCACCGTCACGCCCCCAAGCAACCCGCCGATCCGCGCCTCGATCTCGGCGGCGAGCGCGCGCGGGCCGAGCTTCAGCGTGCCCGGCGCGGCGTCGTTCTCGACGGTCCAGACGATCGCCGAGCGGTGCGCGCCGGTTTCGGAGCCATTGGCGCTATCCTGCATCGGCAGGATCGCGAAGGGACCGGTCGGGTAGAACAGCTCAAACGCCGTATGATCGTGGGCCTCGACATGCTCGATCATCGTCACGATCGCGGTCTGCGGATAGGTCCAGCGCGCGACAGCGATGCCGGCACTGTCGCGGACTTTCGACCGGCGGCCGTCGGCGGCGATCAGGAGCAGCGCGCTGAGGACGGTACCGTTCGTGAGCGTGACCGTCGCGCCGGCGCTGTCGCGGACGATCGACGCGACGGTCGCGGGTGCATGGAGCGAGATGCCCGCTGCCGCGCGACCCGCCGTCAGCAGCGCCGCGCGCAGGTGGCGGTTTTCGACCATGTAACCGAGCGCGCCGCCTTCGCCATCGGTTTCGAGCGCGTCGAAGATCAGCGGCTTGGTCTGGATGCCGTCGCTGACGCGGATGCGGTGGATCGGACACGAATGCGCGTCGAGGAGGCCGCCGAGGCCGATCGCGCGGAACATCGCCGCCGAGGCGCTGGCGATCGCGGTCGCGCGCCCGTCGAACGCGGCGGTCAGCCGCGTGTCGAGGTCGGCAGTGTCGACCACCGCGCTTGAGACGCCGTGCGCGTCAAGCGCGAGCGCGAGGGTCATGCCGACCAGCCCGCCACCGATGATGATCACGTCGCTGTCCATCGTCGCGTCTTAGCCCGGCGCTGGGCGAATGCGAAGCGGCACGATGTCCCGATCTTGCCCCGCGAGTCGATCCAAGGCATCGTGCCGCCGAGCGAACGGAGGGCGAACGCATGGCGACGAGGGCGGCGACGACCGGACGGAGTGCGCCGCTCGTTGCGCCCGCGGCGAGCGCCGCGATGCGCCGGGGCCTGGTGATTGCGGGAGGCATGGCGCTGCTGCTCTGCGCCGTGGTCGTGGTCGCGGCGCTGGCGAGCTACAACCCGCTCGACCCGTCGTTCGACAGCGTGACCGGACGCGTCCCGCAGAACCTGCTCGGCGCGCCGGGCGCATGGCTGGCCGACGCGCTACTGTTCGTCGCGGGCTACGCCGCGGTCGCGCCGGTGATCGCGCTGGTCGTCGGTGGCGTGCGGCTGCTGCGGCGCAAGGGCCTCGCGAAGTGGCGGCGTTATGCGCTGGCGACGCTGGCCGGGACGTTGCTCGTCGCCGGTGCGGCCGGCGTGGCGGGCTTTGATGCCGGCGGCCTTCCCGCGGGAAGTGGCGGGCTGAGCGGGTTGATCGCGGCGAATGTCGGCGACGCCTTGGCCGGTGTGCCGGCGTTGGCGTCGGTCCCGGCGGCGAGCCTGCTGGCGCTGGTGCTGGCGATGATCGCTGTACCGCTGCTGCTGTGGGGTTCGGGGCTCGACCGCGCCGACGTGACAGCGGTCGCCGGCCTGTTCCGGCATCGCGCCGAGGACGACTACAGCGACGAACCCGCGCCGGTGAGCGAGCGCCGCCGTCCGCGGCCAGCGCCCGAGGCCGTCGCCGCGATCGAGCAGGCCGCCGCCCCGCGCGCGACGATCGTCACCCCGGCGGCACCCGCCGCCGTCTCGGCCAAGCGCGGGCGGCGCGACCGCCAGCCGACGCTCGGCCTCGGCGATATCTACGAGCTGCCGCCGCTCGACCTGTTGAAGCCGGTGCCGAAGGGGCCGGTGATCAAGATCGACCGCGCGAGCCTCGAACAGAACGCCCGCCTGCTCGAATCGGTGCTCGACGACTTCGGCGTCAAGGGCCGCATCGGCGACGTCCGCCCGGGGCCGGTGGTGACGATGTACGAGCTCGAGCCCGCGCCGGGGCTCAAGGCGAGCCGGGTGATCGGCCTGTCCGACGACATCGCCCGGTCGATGAGCGCGGTCAGTGCGCGCGTCGCGGTCGTGCCGGGGCGCAACGTCATTGGGATCGAACTGCCCAACCCGAATCGGCAGATGGTGACACTGTCCGAACTGCTCGCGTCGGCCGCGTTCGAGGACCAGTCGGCGGCGCTGCCGCTCGTGCTCGGCAAGAACATCGCCGGCGATCCGGTCATCGCCGACCTGTCGCCGATGCCCCACCTGCTGATCGCCGGGACGACGGGCTCGGGCAAGTCGGTCGGGCTCAACTGCATGATCCTGTCGCTGCTCTACCGGC
>CAXTPH010000071.1:0-10685 GCA_964245955.1 uncultured Sphingomonadaceae bacterium
CCTACCCGCGCGCGGCCGGGCCGGTCGCAGACGGCGCGACGTTCGACGCCGGGCTGCGCACCTATATGCTGTCCGTCTACAATTACATGGCGAGCGGCGTGCTGCTCACCGGTGTCGTCGCGCTGTTTTTCGCGCAGTCGGGGCTCGTGTATTCGCTGTTCAACGCCGCCGGCCGCCCGTCGCTGCTCGGCTGGGTGGCGATGCTGGCACCGCTCGGCGTCGTCCTGACGATGAGCTTCGGCATCAACCGCCTCTCGGAAACCAGCGTCAAGGCGCTGTTCTGGGGCTATGCCGCGATCATGGGCGTGTCGCTGTCGACGATCTTCCTGCGCTACACCGGCAGTTCGATCGCGGTGACGTTCTTTGCCACGTCGGCGTCGTTCGCCTCGCTCAGCCTGTACGGCTACACGACCAAGCGCGACCTCGGCGGCATCGGCAAGTTCCTGATGATGGGCCTCGTCGGCCTCGTCGTCGCGATGCTGCTCAACGCCTTCTTCCCGTCGACGACGGGGTCGCTCATGATCTCGGCGGTCGGGGTGCTGCTGTTCGCGGCGCTGACGGTCTATGACACGCAGAAGATCAAGAACATGTACGACGTCGTCGGTAACAGCGGCTTCCGCGGCAAGTCGATCGTGATGGGCGCGCTGACGCTCTACCTCGACTTCATCAACCTGTTCCTGTTCCTGCTCCGCTTCATGGGCGGCAACCGCAACTAGGGCTTAACGTCCGTTCGAAAAGGGTCTCGCCGGCGACGGCGGGGCCCTTTTTCGTTCAGGGGATCAGGACGATCTTGCCGAGGTTGGTGCCGGCGGCCATCAGGTGGTGCGCGGTGACGGCGTCGGCGAGCGGCAGTTCGCGGTCGACGACCGGGGTGATCTTCCCCGCGGCCGCGAGCGCGAAAACCTCGGCGAGGTCGGCGCGGTAGAAATCGGGGTGCGTCGCCTTCCACTCGGTGATCGTATAGCCGCGCCAGCCGCGGTTCGACATGAAGATCGCCTGCGCCGACTTGCGCGGCGAGCCGAGGAAGGCGCGCGCGAGCCGCAGCGGGTTGCGCGTGCCGCCGCTCAATCCGCCCTGGAAGCCGAACAGCACCGCCTGGCCGCCCGAGCGCAGCGCCGCGAACGACGTCGCCGATGCCGTCCCGCCGACGCCGTCGAACACCGCATCGACCCCGCCGCCCGATAGCCGCATGACCTGGTCGAGAACGTCGCCGTCGCGGTCGATCGGCGTCGCGCCGTGCGCGGCGACGCGGTCGAGCCGCTTCCCCGACGCGATCCCGAAAGTGGCGATGCCGAAGTGCCGGCCGAGTTCGAGCAGCATCGACCCGACGCCGCCCGCCGCGCCCCAGACGAGCATCCGCTCGACCGCCGGCCGCGCGACGCAGCGCGTCAGCATCTGGAACGCGGTCAGTCCGTTGAGCACGAGCGCGGCGGCCTGCGGCGAGGAAAGGGCAGCAGGGACAGGCACGCAATCGGCGGCGGCGACCGCGGCGAACCGGGCATAGCCGCCGGTAACGGTCAGCGCCGCGACGCGCGTGCCGGGGGCGATGCCGTCGCCCGCGACGACGGTGCCGACGACCTCGTAGCCGGGGGTGAAGGGAATGCGGACGCCGGGGTAGAGGCCGAGCCGCATGACGATATCGGCGAAGGCGACGCCGACCGCCTCGATCCGGATGACGACCTGCCCGGTGGCGGCGACCGGCATCGGCGCATCGACGAGCTCGAGCACCTCGGGGCCGCCGGTGCGGTTGACGACGATTCGAGTGTTCGTCGTGATGATCATGCTCCCCTTCAGCCGAGCGGGAAGATGAGACACGACGACGTGCCGTGCGCAAGAACCTTTCCGGCGGCATCGGTCAACGTGCCGCGCACCGTGCCGATCCGGCGCCCGACGTTGATTACCTCACCGCGCGCGGTGACCGGCCCGGTTACGGTCGTGATGCCGCGGACGAAGGTGATATTGATGTCGATCGAGGTGTAGCCGGTCCCGGCGGGCAGCGTGGTGTGGACCGCGCAGCCCATGCAGCTGTCGAGCAGCGTCGCGGCATAGCCACCGTGGACGCTGCCGATCGGGTTGTAGTGCTCGGGGCCGGGCCGGCCTTCGAACACGACGACGCCGGGTTCGACCGCGACCGCGCGCATCTGCATCAGCCCGGCGATCGGCGCGCCCGGCAGCGCGCCGTCGAGGATCCCCCGCATCAGGTCGAGCCCTGACATCGTCCGCATCGCCTCGGCGGGCAGCGGGGCCAGCGCGGGCGCGGCGGTCACGATTTCACGTGGCGGTTGCAGCGGGCGAGGTCGGCCTCGGTGAAGCTGTAGCCGGCGGCGGTGAAGGCGGCGACGCGGCCGGCGGCATTGGCGACCCCGGTGCACGCCGCGACCGCCTCGCGCAGGAGCGGGCTCGATAGCCCGGTGCAGCTCGTCCCGTCGCAGTGCCAAACGCCGAAGTCGGTGATCGCAGTCTGTGCGCGGGCTGGTGCGGCGAGCTGTGCGGTCGATGGTCCGGGCGCCGCCAGCGCCGAGGTCGATGTAATTGCAGCTAATAGGGTAAGCGTCAGGCGCATCGTCGTCTCCGTTAGAGCAGGGGGTAGGCGTCGTTCAGGATGAAGCGCAGCGCGGCGACGCGCTCGCTGCCGAGGCGGTCGGCGACGCTGGCCTGCGCCGCGGCCCACGCCGGCCGGGCGGCGATCACGCGGTCGCGCCCGGCGTCGGTCAGGCGGATCGCCCGGCCGCGGCCGTCGTTCGGATCGCGCTCGATCGCGAGCAGGCCACTTGCGGCCAGGGGTTTGAGCAGCCGTGAGAGGGTCGACGCATCGCTCGACAACCGCTCGGCGAGTGCGGCGACCCCGACCGGCTCGCGGCGCCGCAGATTGCCGAGAATACCGAACTGGCCGATCGTCAGGCCATGCGGGGCGAGCGCCTCATCATAGACCTGCGTCACCTTCCGCGCGAACCGCCGCGCGACCATCGCCGTGCACGGCGGGGCGACATGCGACGGCGGATCTGAAAGCGGCAGGGCAACGGTCACGAGTCCCATCTAGACTGACGGCAATTACAGGTAAAGTATAGGACTGCTGCCCAACTCCAAACCTGGACTATCGCGCCACTACCCCAACGCCTCGTGCAGCGTGGTTACCGTCCGGCCCCATGCGAGGTCGGCCGCCGCCTTGTTGTATCGCTCGGCCGAGGTGTCGTTGTTGAAGGCGTGGTTGGCGTCGGGATAGACGTACACCGCATACTTGACGTTCGCCGCCTTGAGCGCGGCCTCGTACGCGGGAATGCCCGCGTCGATCCGCTGGTCGAGGCCGCCGTAGTGGAGCAGCATTCGCGCCTTGATCGCCGGGACCAGCGCGACCGGCGGCTGCGGCCCATAATAGGCCACCCCCGCGCGGAGCCGGGCCCCCGCCGCACACGCGACCGCGTTGACCATGCCGCCGCCCCAGCAGAAGCCGACGGCGCCGACCCGCGCGTTGCCGCCCTTGATCGACGCGAGATGGTCGAGCGTCGCGACCCCGTCGGCGACGGTGGCATCGCGGCCCAGCGCGCCGATCATCGTTCGCGCCTTGTCTTCGTCCGCCGGGGTGCCCCCATCGGGTGACAGGAAGTCGGGCGCAAGGACGACGAACCCCTCTAGTGCCAGCCGCCGCGCGACGTCGCGGATGTGCTCGGTCAGACCGCGGTTCTCGTGGATCACCATCACGGTGCCGAGCGTCAGCTTGTCGCTGACCGCCGGGCGGACGAGATAGCCGCTCAGCCGGTGGACCGTCCCGCCCGGCCAGGTCACGGTTTCGGCGATTACCCGCTTGTCGTCGGCGGCGACGATCGACGCGGCAGCGGGCGACGCCTCGATCAGCGGCAGCACCGCCGCTGCCGCCGCCGTGCCGCCCGCCAGCCGCGCGAGGCCTGCCATCAGCGCGCGCCGGTCGAAGCCTTCGTGGGTGAAATGATCGTACAGGTCGATCATCGCCTGGGTCACGCGCGGTGTCGTCATGTCATGTTCCTGTCGGTTTCGACCGCAGTCCGAGCGACGCGGTGATCACATCTTGCCCCGCATCTCTTCGGGCATCAGCGCGTCGTCGATCGCGCGCGCGCGGACCGCGGCGGGGCGGCTGTAGAGCCCGGCGTGGTATGCCTCGAACGCCGGGCGTTTTTCGATCGTGCCGAACATCATGCCCCAACCGATCTGCGATCCGACATAGACGTCCGCGGCCGAGAAGCGATCGCCGGCGATGTAGGTGCGTCCCGCGACCGCCGCCTCGAGCGTATCGATGACGTCGGACATGGTGCTGACCATCGCCGCTTTGTCGGGCGGCACGACGACGCCGAGCGCGGCCATGATCACCGCGGGCTCGATCACGCCGCCGGCGAAGAACAGCCAGCGGTAATAGGCGGCGCGGTCATCGAGCGCGGGGGCCAGCCCGGCATCGGGAAAGGCGTCGGCGAGATAGGCACAGATCGCCACCGTCTCGGTCACGACCGCGCCGCCGTGAGTGATCGCGGGGACCTTCATCATTGGGTTGATCGTCCGAAACGAATCGGCCTTCATCGTCGTGCCGTAGTCGAGCAGCTCGGTCCGGTACGGCGCGCCGATTTCCTCGAGCATCCAGCGAACGATCCGCCCGCGCGACATCGGGTTGGTGTAAAAGACGAGTTCGCCGGGCATGAGGTCGCGCTCCGTGGACGGGCGCCATCCTACAATGGCGGATGCGCCCCGGCTAGCGGCATGCGAGCGGACCGATGACGGCGGGCAGCGGGCCGTCGGCGACGACCACGGTCACGGTGCAGGTCTTGCCGTCGGTGCGGAGGACCTCGATCCGGTTGTCGTGCTTGAGGTCGTCGAGGAACGCTTCGCCGTCATAGCCGACCGGCACCGCCTCGCCGCCGTTGAGGCGGGCCCGCCCGCCGGGCTCGAGCGCGGCGCCGGCGGCATCGGTCAGGCGCACCCGCGTCGCGCGGATGCGATGCGCCGCGAACCGCGCGATCACCCCGGTCCGGTCGCGCGGGCGGACCGACAGGCGGGTCGTACCGGGCAGGGCGTCCTCGGGCAGGCTCAGCGGGTCGATCGCGATCATGTTCGCCTCGAACGCCCGCAGGTCGGGGATGAGCAGCCGCCCGCCGGCGTCCGACCGTCCGGCGGGGCGGTTGTCGCGCAGCACCGCGACATCGGGCAGGCCGGTGTCGACCACCGCGAAGCTGCCGTTGAGGGTGTTGCCCGGCATAATCCCGCCGCCCGAAACGACGATCGACCCGGATGCGCCGACGCGGACCGCGACCGCGGTGCCGACGTGCTCGATCCCGGCGCTGACCTCGCCCCACGTCGCCCGGTACCGGCCCTCGGCGAGATCGCGCGCGACCGCGCCCCGGTCCTCGTTGATCCGGTAGCCGACCTCGCCGGGCTCGGTCACCGCGCGGACCACCTCGGCGCTGCCCGACGTCGCGCCGACCCGGGCAACGCCCGACGCCACCGCCGTCGTCCGGCGATCGAGGGCGATCGAAATGCCGACGACGGCGATCGTCGAGCGCGCCTGGTCGATGTCGTGGAGGACGTTGGCATAGACGTTGATCCCGCGGCCGGCGCCGACCGTGTAGGTGCCGGTGACGAGCGAGGCGCGCAAATAGGTCGTCGCCAGCCCGCCGCTGCGCTGCGCGAACGCCGCCGCCTGCGGTCCGGAAGGCGGCGACCCGTCGAGGCGGGCGAAGCCGACGCTGAGGCTGCCGTACCGTCGCAGATCGAAGCCAAGGTTGGCGAGGACGCTCGACCGCGACGGCGAATCACCCGCGCGCGCGGCGACATCGCGATAGCCGTCGGTCGCCTCGACGGCATAGACGCTGAAGCTGACCGGTCGCGCGATTAGCTCGTAGCCGAGCGAGATCTGCGCCCCCTGCATGGCGCCGCGTCCGGTCGCGGCCGTGCTGAGCGACGCCCCGAGCGAGAGCACGCCGAGGCGCCCGAGTCCGATCACCGCGCCGCCGCCCGCGAGCGCGAGATCGGACGTCGCCTCACCATGCCCTTCGAGTGTCAGCCGGTCGCTGACGCCCGCTCGGCAGGTCGCGGTCCCGGCGATGAAGCGATAATCGTTACTGCGCAGCGCGTAGCCGCGACGGACTGCGCCGCCGTCGAGCGTGCACGCGGTCAGGCCCGGCGCGAGCAGCGTCCGGCCGCTGTAGATATTGAATTGCGCGCGCGATTCGCGACCGAGGGCGTCGCGGACGACGACGTCGACCGTGCCGCTGCCGTTGACCACCGGCACCCCCGATACCGCGAAGTCGCCGGCGGCGACCGGCCCGCCGCCGACCCGGCTGCCGTTGACGAGGACGTCGACCGTCGACGGCACCGCGGCGCTGCCGCTGAGCAGCGGCACGGGATAGGTGATCAGGTCGGGCCGGATGGTGAAGTCGGTGCTGACCTGGAAGCCGGCAAGGCGGACGGACCGGCTCGATTGCAGCCCGCCCGAGATTAGGTCGCCGGCGGTGTAGCGCCGCAGCCGCACGGGGTCGGTCGTGGTGAAACTGGTGTCGAGCCGGACGAAGTTCGACTGCCCCGCAAACGCTCGGGTATTGGCGATGGCGGTTGTCGACAGGGTTCCGGGTGCGGCGAACAGCCGGGCTTCGACCACCCCGCCGGCGCTGGTGCCGATCCGGTCGCGCGTCGCGACAAGGTCGTAGTTGACGAGGAAACCCGTCGCGCTCGGGGTGATCGGCGCATCGTCGACCGTCCGCGTCAGGTCGATGCGGTTGCGCTTGCGGTCGTGGATCGCGAAATCGAGCGCGAGGCGCTGATGCGGTGCGTCGAATGCGACATGCGTCCCCGGGAGCTTATCGAGGCGGACCTCGTCCCCCGCGCCCGGCGGCAGTGGCACGCGCAGCGCGACGAGATCACCACGGTGCATCGACAGCGCGCCGTCGCCGTCGGCGTGAACCGCATAGACGTCGCCCTCGGTGCCGTTGACGACGATCAGTAGGAGATAATCGACCGCCGCCGCGCACGCCGGTTGGCTCGCCGTAACCAGCAGCAATGCCGCCGCGGCAATGTTACGGCATCGGATCAAGGGTTATCGGCGCGGTGAAATCAGTTGTGCCGATTCGCCCGACGACGCGACTGGCGGTCGCGGCGACGCGCCACTGGCGCCGGGCCCCGGGCAGGAGATACGGGGTCGGATCGAGCGCGAGCGGGCTCTCGTGCCCGTCGGCGTTACGGACCGACAAGGCGGCGAAGCGGGCATAGCGCTGGCCGACGTTGGTCGCGGTCAGCTGCCCGCCGACGATGCTCCAGCGGAGATCGGGGACGGTGGTCTTCGAGGCATAGGCAAAGACCGGGATCGACATACGCAGCTTGACCCGCAGGCCGCCGCCCTTGGCCGGCTGGGGCAGCTGGTCGAGCAGGATTCGCCATTCACGCTCGGGCGCCGCCGCCGGTGCCGCCAGCACCCGCACGACCTGCGTCGCCCCGGGGGCAATCGTCGCAATCGAGGGGCTGACTCGCAGGCTCGTGCTGTCGGTCAGAACGTCATGCCCGTCGGTGTCACGCCAGTCGTACGGCCGGATCTGGATATCGACCGGCTCGGGGCTGTTGTTGGTTACGTCGATCACCGCGCCGCGGCCGGCGGGCGCGATCTCGACGAGCGTCGGCGACACCGCAAGCGCCTGCCCGGCTGCGGGAATCCCCCAGCCGAGCAGGATTGCGGCACTCGCCCAAGCGGGCGCATGCCTCATCGCCGTGCTCCCGTCAGTAGGTGACGGTAACGGTCACGGTATCCAGGTAGGCATCGGCGGCGACCGGGGTCGTCCCGGCCGGAACCCGCCCGTAGACCGTGAGCAGGGTCGGCAGGACCACCGCGGTGCCGGCGACGGTGTTGGTGCCGATCGTCGTGCCCCACGGCGTCGCGTGGCTGGCATCCTGCGTCAGCGTATACGGAACATAGGCCGCGGCGGTCGCCGATTTCATGCGGCGAGTGCCCCCGGCAAAATTGGCCCCATTATCGAGTCCGACGTTGAAGCCCGTTCCCGGCGTGCAAGTCACGGTAACCGTGGCGGTGCTATCGTTCGGGCTCGCACCGATCAGGTTGAGAGTACCAAAGACCATCGGCGTCGCAACGACGATGCAGGCCCCAACCGTCACAGACGAAACTGCAAGAATGCCGGTTGTTGTGGCAGCATAAGCTGCACCCACCGGCATCGAAATCAAAGCAGCCGACGCAATTAACTTTCCTACAAGCGACTTAATCATAACTACCTCCCTGTCATAACTGATTTCGATTTGAACCAGAGTTACTAATAAAAGATTTACTTTGGCCTCTATCGAACAGAATAGGTAGTTAACGTGCCAAAACCGCGAAAAGAGCTGCCCTCCAAAGCAGTATTCACCGAAAGTACACTGGGGTACGGACCGGGCAGGGGCGCGGATGCACGATGCCACCGCGAATCGATTGACCTGAGGTAACCGGGCCACAGGCGGCCGTGCTTCATCGCGGGAAGCGGGCCGACCCGCCGTTGGCCGAGCGCAGGGAGTCCACAGTGCAACCGGCCATCGACGCCGGGAGGACCCCCGCTAGTTGCACAGCGCAGTCGACGCGCTGCGCATAAAAAAACTCCCGCGCTGGCGGCGAAGCCCGCGCGGGAGGGTCGATCGATCGGTCGCGTTACGCCTCGACGAGCGGCTCGCCGATCTCGCTTGTGCCGTCGCTGGCGGTGCCGGGCACCGGCGCCGCGCCCTTCTTGATCCGCTTCGGCTTCGGCGCCGCCTTGATGATCTCGAACGCCAGCGCGTCGTCCTTGACGTGGACCCGGACCTCGCCGCCGCGGACGAGTTTGCCGAACAGCAGTTCCTCGGCGAGCGGCTGCTTGATCTTCTCCTGGATCAGCCGCGCCATCGGCCGCGCGCCCATCGTCTTGTCGTAGCCGCGCGCGATCAGCCATTCCTTCGCCGGATCGTCGAGCGCGATATGGACGTCGCGCTCCTGCAGCTGGAGCTCGAGCTGGAGGACGAACTTGTCGATGACCCGCATGATCACCGACGGCGGCAGGCTCTCGAATGGCACCACCGCGTCGAGGCGGTTGCGGAATTCAGGCGTGAACATCCGCTTGATCGCCTCCTCGTCCTCACCCTCGCGACTTCCGGCACCAAAGCCGAGGCCTTCGCGCGCCATGTCGGACGCGCCGGCGTTGGTCGTCATGATCAGGATCGTATTCCTGAAATCGACGGTCTTGCCGTGGTGGTCGGTCAGCTTGCCGTTGTCCATGACCTGCAACAGGATATTGAACAGGTCGGGATGCGCCTTCTCGATCTCGTCGAGCAGGAGCACGCTGTGCGGGTTCTGATCGACCGCGTCGGTCAGCAGACCGCCCTGGTCGAACCCGACATAGCCGGGAGGGGCACCGATCAGCCGGCTGACTGAATGGCGTTCCATATATTCCGACATGTCGAAGCGCGTCAGCGGGATGCCGAGGATGTGCGCCAACTGCTTCGCCACCTCGGTCTTGCCGACGCCCGTCGGGCCGGAGAACAGGTAGTTACCGATCGGCTTGTTCGGCTCGCGCAGACCGGCGCGGCTGAGCTTGATCGCCGACGACACCCGTTCGATCGCCTTGTCCTGCCCGAACACCACGCGCTTGAGGTCGGCGTCGAGCGTGCCCAAGGCCTTCTTGTCGTCGGTCGATACCGACTTCGGCGGAATCCGCGCCATCGTCGCAATGACCGCCTCGACTTCCTTGACGCCGATCACCTTCTTACGCTTGGCAAGCGGCACGAGCATCTGCGACGCGCCGGTCTCGTCGATCACGTCGATCGCCTTGTCGGGCAGCTTGCGGTCGTTGATGTAGCGCGCCGACAGCTCGACCGCCGCCTTGATCGCCTCGGGCGTGTACTTGAGCTGGTGGTGCTTCTCGTAGCTCGACCGCAGCCCCATCAGGATCTTGATCGCATCCTCGACCGTCGGCTCGTTGACGTCGATCTTCTGGAAGCGCCGCAGCAGCGCACGGTCCTTCTCGAAGTGGTTTCTGAACTCCTTGTACGTCGTCGAACCGATGCAACGGATCGCGCCGCTCGACAGCGCCGGCTTGAGCAGGTTCGACGCATCCATCGCTCCGCCCGACGTCGCCCCGGCACCGATCACAGTGTGGATCTCGTCGATGAACAGCACGGCGTGCGGCAGCTTCTCGAGCTCGTTGACGACGTTCTTCAGCCGCTCCTCGAAGTCGCCGCGATAGCGCGTGCCGGCGAGCAGCGCGCCCATGTCGAGCGAGTAGATCACCGCCGGCTTGAGCACGTCGGGGACGTCACCCTCGATGATCTTGCGCGCGAGGCCCTCGGCGATCGCGGTCTTGCCCACGCCGGGCTCGCCGACATAGAGCGGGTTGTTTTTCGACCGGCGGCAGAGGATCTGGATCGTCCGGTCGACCTCGGCGTGGCGGCCGATCAGGGGATCGATCTTGCCGGTCTTGGCCTTCTCGTTGAGGTTGACGGTGAACTGCTTGAGCGCGCTTTCGCCGCCGCCCTTCTTCTCGCCCTTGGCGGGCTTTTCCTCGGGCTCCTCGTCCCCGGCACCCTTGGCGCCTGGACCGCTGCCCTTGACCGCGCGGGTCTCCGACGCGCCCGACTTGGCGATGCCGTGGGCGATGAAGCTGACCGCGTCGAGGCGGGTCATGTCCTGCTGCTGGAGGAAGAATACCGCGTGGCTCTCGCGCTCG
>CAXTPH010000072.1:0-10509 GCA_964245955.1 uncultured Sphingomonadaceae bacterium
CTTCCAAATCGCAGATGGTTAAAAAGCGAATGGTCTAACCGGCGTCGGCCTTCGCCTTCGCCTTTGCCGCCCGGCGCGCGAGCAGTTGCTGCTTCGCTGCCTCCCGCTTGAGCAACGTGGCGCGTTCCTGCTTGGTCGGGTGGAAGTCGCGGCCGGTGGACATGCCATTGTTCGAGGCGTTTTCCCCGGGGGCGCCATAGGCCGGCGAGGACTGGCCATACGCCGGCGGCGTCGGCAGTTGCGCCATCGCCGGCATGGCGACGGCCAAGGTCCCGAGAAGAAGCGCGACTTTCATGTCTTGGCCTCCAGGTCGCTGGCGGGTTCGTATGATCGGCGACGACGTTTCGTGTGTATCACCTCAGGCCAACCCCTTCAACTCGTAGAGAAGATCGAGCGCTTCGCGCGGGCTGAGCGCGTCGGGGCTGATCGCCGCCAGCCGGTCGCGCAACCCGTCCGATGGCGGCGGCGGCGGGGCGGCGGCGAACAGCGGCAGGTCGGACAGGTCGGCGGCGAGGCCCCCGGTTCGCGCCTTCCCCGCTTCGAGCCGCGCGAGCACCTCCTTCGCCCGGGCGATGACCGGCGCCGGCAGCCCGGCGAGCTTCGCCACCGCGAGGCCGTAGCTGCGGTCAGCCGCGCCGGGTCCGACCTCGTGGAGGAAGACGAGCTCGCCGTTCCACTCGCGGACCTTGACCGTGACGAGGGCGAGCGCGTCGAGTCGGGCCGACAGCGTCGTCAACTCGTGGTAATGCGTCGCGAACAGGCAGCGCGCGCGCAGCCCGTCGTGGACCGCCTCGAGCACCGCCCACGCGATCGCCAGCCCGTCGTAGGTCGAGGTGCCGCGCCCGACCTCGTCGAGGATGACGAGGCTGCGGTTGGTCGCGGTCGACAGGATCGCCGCGGTCTCGACCATCTCGACCATGAAGGTCGACCGTCCCTGCGCGAGATTGTCCGACGCGCCGACGCGGCTGAACAGCCGGTCGACGATGCCGAGGTGCGCCGACGCCGCGGGGACGAACGACCCGGCCTGCGCGAGGACCGCGATCAGCGCGTTCTGGCGGAGAAAGGTCGACTTGCCCGCCATGTTCGGGCCGGTGACGAGCCACAGGCGGTTGGTCTCGCCGAGGTCGCAGTCGTTGGCGACGAAAGTCCCGCGCGTCGCGCGCGTCGCCGCCTCGACGACCGGGTGGCGTCCGGCCTTGACGTCAAAGGCGCAGCTGTCGTCGACCTGCGGGCGGGCCCAGTTGTCGCGCGCGGCGCGCTCGGCGAGCCCGCTGGCGACGTCGATCCGGGCGAGCGCGCCGGCTGTTGCGGCGATTTCGCGGGCGTGGCCGAGGACCGTCTCGCGCAGGGTTTCAAAGTGCGCCGCTTCCGCCGCCAGCGCATGGTCGCCGGCCTGGGCGATCCGCGTCGCAAGGCCGTGGAGCTCGGTCGAGCCGAAGCGGACGACCCCGGCGAGCGTCTGGCGGTGGACGAAGCCGGGGTTCGCCAGCAGCGCATCGGCGGCGCGCGCCGCGACCTCGATGTGATAGCCGAGGACGCCGTTGTGGCGGATTTTGAGCGCCGCCACCCCCGTCTCGCCGCGCAGTCGGGTTTCGAGCGCAGCGACCAGCCGCCGTCCGTCGCTCGCCGCCGCGCGAAGCTCGTCGAGCGCGGCGTCGAAGCCCGGCGCGACGAAGCCGCCGCGCGCGGTGTCGAGCGGCGGTTCGGCGACGAGCGCGGCGCGCAACGCCGCGATCGTGGCGCCGTGCGCGCCGATGCGGTCGAGCGTTGCGGTCAGCAGCGGCGGCATGTCGATCGCCGGGGTCGCGCCAAGCGTGTCCTTCAAGACAAGCGCGAGGCTCAGCCCGTCGCGGATCGCGGCGAGGTCGCGCGGGCCGCCGCGGTCGAGGCCGAGCCGCGACAGCGCGCGTTCGAGATCGGCCCCGGCCTTGAGCGCGTCGCGTGTCCTCCCGCGGACGACCGGCAGCCCGCAGAACCACGCGACGAGGTCGAGGCGCGAGCCGATCGCCGCGGCATCGGTCAGCGGCCCGGCAAGGTCGTCGGCGAGCATCCGCGCGCCGGCGCCGGTCACCGTCGCGTCGACCGCGTCGAGCAGGCTGCCCGCACGGCCGCCGGCGGCACTGCGGCCGATCTCGAGGCTGGCGCGCGTCGCCGCGTCGATCGCCATGATCCCGGCCTGCGGCGAGGGCACCGGCGGGGTCAGCAGCGGCAGCGCCCCCGCGCCGGTCGCGTCGAGATAGGCGAGCAGCGCGCCCGCCGCCGCGACCTCTTGGCGCGCGAAGCTGCCGAAGCCGTCGAGCGTGGCGACGCCGAAGCGGGCGCACAGCCGCCTGGTCGCGGCCGCGGACTCGAACTCGCCCGGCGGGCGCAACGTCGCCTCGCCGGCCCATCCTTCGGGGGCGATGACCTCGGCGGGGGCGATCCGCGCGAGTTCGGCGTCGAGCCCTTGTGCCGCCGTCGACAACGTCCGAAACGCGCCGGTCGAGACGTCGCACCACGCGACGCCGACAGCGCCTGCAACCGGCGCGACCGCGGCGAGATAGTTGCTGCGCCGCGCGTCGAGCAGCGTGTCCTCGGTCAGCGTGCCGGGTGTCACCACCCGGACGATCGCGCGCGCGACGACGCTCTTCGCCCCGCGCTTCTTCGCCTCGGCGGGGGGTTCAATCTGCTCGGCGATGGCGACGCGGTGGCCAGCGCGGATCAGGCGCAGCAGATACGCCTCGGCGGCATGGACCGGCACGCCGCACATCGGGATGTCGGCCCCCAGATGCTGCCCGCGCTTGGTCAAGGCGATGTCTAGCGTCGCCGCCGCCTTGGCCGCGTCGTCGAAGAACAATTCGTAGAAGTCGCCCATGCGAAAGAACAACAGGCAGCCCGCCGCCTGCGCCTTGATGCTCAGATATTGCGCCATCATCGGCGAGGCTTCGGTCATCGGTCGTGCTTACGGGGTGGGGGGAGGTTCGTCATCCCCGGCCCGCTGAGCACAGTCTTCCTTTCCGCCCATCCTCCCACTCTGCGGCGCAAGGGCGCCGTTGGGGGGAGGGGGCGGGAAGACAGGGACAGGCAGAAACCTGTAGGAAAGCAAAAGCCGCAAAAGCCGAACCAGGCCCGTATTTTACAACCTATTCGTTTCCTACAAATGCATTATTTGTACCAAATAGCTTGACAATCACTTCCGATTATGGTTCAAGGGCAGCGGGGAGTTGGAGGCGGCGAGTCTCTGGCCGACTGGACCTGCAACGGTAGCCCTGGTGCTGGCGGGTCCGTGACGCGAGGTTGGGAGAGTCCAGAAATCATATCGGGTCCAGGAAAACCGGATAACATTCAGCCAACAGCTCCGGCTCAAGGCTCAGGCTATCGACAGCTGAAGCGGCGTAAGACACCGCTTGGTCTTCCGAACACCTCTCCCGACGCGCGTCATACGCCTGCCCTCGCTTACGGCGACGACCCCTTCCTCGCCGGGAGGCCGTCACCGGAGCGAGGGAACATCGCTGAACGAACCGACCCGGCGGACGCCCCCATGTCCGCCGGGCATCGGCGCGTCCGCCGCGCACGCCGCTGCCCCCGGTTGCATCGCCGCTTGCCCGTGACGGACGCGTGCCTATAGGGTTGCCGCACCTGACGAGGACCAGCGATGACCGAAGAAACCAGCGGCCCGTCGTTCGACCGCGAAGCCCTGTTGTTCCACTCGGCCGGCCGGCCGGGGAAGATCGAGATCATCGCGTCGAAGCCGATGGCGACGCAGCGTGATTTGAGCCTCGCCTATTCGCCCGGGGTCGCGATCCCCGTGCTGGCGATCGCCGCCGATCCCGACACCGCCTACGACTATACGATCAAGGGCAATCTCGTCGCCGTCATCTCGAACGGCACCGCGATCCTCGGGTTGGGCAACCTCGGCGCGCTCGCGTCGAAGCCGGTGATGGAAGGCAAGGCGGTGCTGTTCAAGCGCTTCGCCGACATCGATTCGATCGACCTCGAACTGAAGACCGAAGACGTCGACCGCTTCATCGACGCGGTCGAGCTGATGGAGCCGAGCTTCGGCGGGATCAACCTTGAGGACATCAAGGCCCCCGAGTGCTTCATCATCGAGACGACGCTCAAGGAGCGGATGAACATCCCGGTGTTCCACGACGACCAGCACGGCACCGCGATCATCGCCGCCGCCGGGCTGATCAACGCGCTCCATTTGACCGGGCGCAGGCCCGAGGACATCAAGATGGTCGTCAACGGCGCCGGCGCATCAGCGATCGCCTGCACCGAGCTGATCAAGCTGCTCGGGGTGCGCAACGTCGTCATGTGCGACACCAAGGGGGTCATCTTCCAGGGCCGGACCGAGGGGATGAACCAGTGGAAGTCGGCGCACGCCGCCGTCACCGACGCGCGCAGCCTGACCGAGGCGATGGTCGGCGCCGACCTTGCCCTCGGGCTTAGCCAGAAAGGCGCGTTCAGCCGCGCGATGGTCGCGTCGATGGCGCCGAACCCGATCATCTTCGCCATGGCCAACCCCGACCCCGAGATCACGCCCGAGGAGGTCGCCGCGGTCCGCTCCGACGCGATCGTCGCCACCGGGCGGTCGGACTATCCGAACCAGGTCAACAACGTCCTCTGCTTCCCATACCTGTTCCGCGGCGCGCTCGACGTCCGCGCGACGTCGATCAACGAGGAGATGAAGCTCGCTGCCGCGCATGCGCTCGCCGACCTAGCGCGCGAGCAGGTGCCCGACGAGGTCGCCGCGGCGTACGGCGGCCAGGCGCGCGACTTCGGCCCCGACTATATCATCCCCGCGCCGTTCGACCCGCGGCTGATCGAGAACATACCGGTCGCGGTGGCGAAGGCGGCGATGGCGAGCGGCATCGCCAAGAAGCCGTTCTTCGACGAGGCGGCGTACCGCCTCGAACTGCGCTCGCGGCTCAACCCGACCAACGCCGTCCTCGCAGGCAGCTTCGAGGCGGCGCGCGCCCACCCGAAGCGCGTCGTCTTCGCTGAGGCCGAGCAGGAGGTCGTGCTGCGCGCCGCGGTCAGCTTCGCCACCAACGGCTACGGCACGCCGGTCCTGATCGGGCGCGAGGAGCCGGTCCGCGCCGGGCTCGCCCGGATCGGCGCTGATCCGCAGGCGTTCGAGATCCACAACAGCGCCAATTCGTCGCTCGTCCCGGCGATGGTCGAGACGCTCTACGTCCGCCAGCAGCGACGCGGGCACCTGCTCCGCGACGTCCAGCGGATGGTCAATCACGAACGCAACATCTTTGGCGCGCTGATGCTGGCGATGGGCGAGGCCGACGCCATGGTCACCGGCGTCACTCGGAACTTCGCCGAGACCTTCCGCCAGCTTCGCTTCGTCCTCGACCCCGCGCCCGGGCATACGCCGTTCGGCATCCACATGTACGTCGGGCGGTCGGACACGATCTTCATCGCCGACACGACGGTCCACGAGCGCCCGACCGCCGAGCAGATCGCCGACATCGCCGAACAGACCGCTGCCGTCGCCCGGCGGCTGGGGCAGGAGCCGCGCGTCGCCTTTCTCAGTTACTCGAACTTCGGCAATCCGCCGGGCGAGTTCCTCAAGCATACCCGCGACGCGATCAAGTTGCTCGACGCGCGTCAGGTCGGCTTCGAATACGAGGGCGAGATGTCGGCCGATGTCGCGCTCAACCCGCGCATGGCGACGCGCTATCCGTTCTCGCGGCTGTCGGCGCCGGCGAACATCCTGATCATGCCGGGGCTGCAGTCGGCGAACATCTCGGCCAAACTGCTGAAGGAGCTCGGCGGCGGCCGGATGATCGGGCCGCTGCTCGTCGGCATGTCGCACCCGGTCCAGATCGCGCCGATGGTCAGCGGCGCCAGCGAGCTCGTGACGATGGCGGTGCTCGCCGCGTCGGGCGTGGTGCTGTGAAGCCCTTGCCCGCGTGACGCCCCCGGTTTTCCTGGTCCACGGCATGTGGAGCACCCCGGCGGTGTTCGCCCGGCTCCGCGACCGGCTCGCCGCGACCGGCCGCCTCAGCTACGCCCCCGCGCTGCCGTTCCACGACCGCGCCCCCGAAGCGTCGCCGCCGCCCGAACTTGGGGTGGTGAGCGTCGAGGACTACATCGCCTTCCTCGTCGCCGAGATCGCGCTGCTGCCCGAACCGCCGGTGATCGCGGGCCATTCGATGGGCGGCTTCCTTGCCCAGGCGGTCGCGGCGCGGGTCGGCGCGCCGGGCCTCATCCTCTTCTCGCCCGCCGCCACCGCCGCGACCAACGTGCCCGCGATCGACCCGGTACGGACCCTGCTCGGCACGATCACCACGTCGAAATGGTGGGAGCGGCCGACCAAGATCGACGCCGCGCGCGCGCGCTGGGGCATCTACAACGAGGTGCCGACCGCCATCGCCGACGCCGAGATCGCCGCTTTGGTCTGGGATTCGGGCCGCGTCCTGTTCGAACTGGCGCTGCCGTTCCTCGCCCGGACGGGGTCGGCAACCGTCGACCATGCGGCGCTGACGATGCCGACGCTGATCGTCACCGGCGACCGCGACCGCATCACCCCGGCCGCAATCGCGCGAGCGACGGCGCGCAAGGTGGCGGGGCCGGTCGACTATCACGAGCTTCCCGGCGTCGGTCACTGGCTGTGGTGGGGCGCGGTCGAGGAACGCGTCGGCGATATCGTCACGGACTGGCTCGGGACGTTACCCGGCTAGAGCGGCGGCGCGAACTTCGCGATCGCATTGAGGGCGATCTTCCGTCCCATCGCCTCGCTGACCTCGGCGGTCGAGCGGAAATGGACGCCGCCGCAGATCCGCGAGAACGAGTCCTGCCGGACGTAGTCGGCGGGTGTGGCGACGGTGACGACGACCCCCGGCATCTTGTCGTTGCTGAACGGCAATCCCGCCTTTGGCGTCCCCTCGGCCTCCATGATCGCGGCGTTGGTCGCGGCGTAGATGCAGTGGCCGCACGGATATTCCGGATGGAGCGGTGTCGTCAGCAACGGTTCCCACAGCGGATCGGCAACAATCGCCGGGTTGCCACCGCCGGCGCGGATCGCCTGGATCGGCCGCCAAAAGCCATAGTGCAGCTTCGCCTCGACCACCGCGATGCCGGTATCATCGTTGGCTGTCGCCAGCAGCGCGTAGAAGCGCGCGTTCCGAACCAGGCTGCGCCCCGGCTGGGCCGCGATCGCGCGGAACGCCGGGGTCGGGTCGCCCGCCGCCCAGAAGCGCGCGAGGACGGTGTTGGCGGCGGACCGTTCGCGGCTGACCTTGCCCCCCATCCGCCGGACCTCGTCGACATCCTTGATCCACCGCGGCGAATCGAGCGCGACCGGCGGGCCGGGACGGAAGGCGGCGGCCGAGGCCATGAACCACGGCTTCATCGCGGCGTAATGCGGATCGAGCACGGTCGACGTCGTCGCCAGCCACTGTCCCGGCTTGCCCGCGGGCCAATAGGGGATCAAGGCGATTGTCGGGTCGAGGCCGCCGGCCTTGAACGCCGCCTGCGCCGCGACATGCCCCGCGGCGACGCCGTTGTCCTTGCCCGGGCCGTCACGCTCTTCGGCGAGCGCGAGACAGTAGCGGTCCTCGATCATCGCCTTCTGCGCGGGATAGGCGGCAGCGAGGACATCATGCGCCGCCGTCGCCACCGCGATCGGCGCCGACGCGCCGCGCGGCGCCGTCGGCACGCCGAGGTACGACGCATATTTGCGGTCGATGCTGTCGGCCGCCTCGAACATCGCCAGCGTCGCCCGGGTCGCGGAAAGCCGCGTGTCGATACTGAACGATGCGCCCGGCGCGCGAGCGGCGTCGTCGACCGCGGCGGCGAATTCGAACCAGTCGCTGACCGCATCGGCGTGCGCCGCCGCGCCGGTAAACATGCGGCGAGCCCTGCGCGCGCCAGCCAAGCCATCGTCATGCCGGTCCCCCGCTAAGCCCGGCCTGCATACTAATACGGAATTGCGCGCGGGTTAAGCCGCCGCTTCGAGCAGCTTCGCCCGCCGCCGCGCGACGCTCGAGCCGATGCCCATCGCCTCGCGGTATTTCATCACCGTCCGCCGCGCGATATCGAAGCCCTCGGCCTGGAGCAATACGACGAGCTTGTCGTCGGACAGCGGCACCGCTGCGGGCTCGGTCGCGATCAGCCGGGCGATCCGGTCCTTGACCGCGAGCGCCGACGACGCCTCGCCGCCGTCGTTCGACTGGATGCCGCTGGTGAAGAAATACTTGAGCTCGAACAGTCCGCGGTCGCAGCTCAGATATTTGTTCGACGTCACCCGGCTGACGGTCGATTCGTGCATACCGATCTCGTCGGCGATCGCGCGCAGCGTCAGCGGTTTGAGGTGGTTGACGCCCTTCTCGAAAAACGCCTCCTGCTGCTTGACGAGCTCGGTCGCGACCTTGACGATCGTCTTCGCGCGCTGGTCGAGCGCCTTGACCAGCCACGTCGCGCTGGCGAGGCAGTCCGACAGGAACAATTTGGTCTCGCGCGCGCGTTCCTTGGCGTGCGAATCATGCCCCGTCGGCGCCGCGTTCAGTTTGGCATGATAGCCGCGGTCGACGAGGACGCGGGGCAGGGTCGCGCTGTTGAGCTCGACGACCCAGCCCCCTTTCGCCAGCCGATGGACGAAGACGTCGGCGATGACGCTCTGCATGCGCTCGCCGCCGTAGCGCAGCCCGGGCTTGGGATTATAGCCGCGCAGCTCGCGAATCATGTCCGAGAGGTCCTCCTGATCGACCCCGCACAGGCGGCGCAGCGTCGCCATGTCGCCGCGGGCAAGCGTCTCGAGATTGGCGAGCAGCGCCGCCATCGCCGGGTCGCAGCGGTCGGCCTCGCGCGCCTGGACGGTCAAGCACTCACGCAGCGACCGCGCGCCGACCCCGACCGGATCGAAGCGGTGGATCACGCCGAGAACGCGCTCGACCATGGCGACATCGGTGCCGAGTCGGTCGGCGACGTCGTCGACGCTGCCGCCAGTGAGATAACCGGCGTCGTCGATCTGATCGATCAGGTGGCGGGCGACGATCAGGTCGACCGGGTCGGCGAAAGCCGCGACCGCCTGTTCGATCAGCAGGTCGATCAGCGACGGCTCGGCGGCCGCCATCGCGTCGAAGTCGACCCCATCGCGGGCGCCATCGCCCGATCCGCCGCCGCCGATCGCGCCCGCGCCGTCGAAGCTGCCGCCCTGGGCGAAGTCGCGGTCGGTGATGCTGTCGGTTGGGCCGTCGTGGTGGAACGTCTCGGCGGTGAAGTCGACGTCGAGGGGGGCGTCGGCGGCGCCGTTGCCCGCGGCGATCAGCTGGTCGGCGGTTGCGGGTTCGGCGGGCGCGGCAGCGGCGGCGGGCGCGCTGCCCTGCTCGCTCGCGTCGAGCAGGGGGTTCTTTTCGAGCTCGGCCCCAATAAACGTCTCCAGCTCGACGTTGGTCAGCGCGAGCAGCTTGATCGCCTGCTGGAGCTGGACCGTCATGACGAGCGACTGGCTCTGACGGAGATCGAGGCGGGGTCCGATGCTCATGGCGCTGCCCCCCGGCCTAGGCCCTAGAGGCTGAACCCTTCGCCAAGATAGACCCGCCGCACCGTCTCGTCGGCGACGAGCGCCTCGGGCGTGCCTTCGAACAGCACACGGCCATCGTAGATGATGCAGGCGCGGTCGACGATGTCGAGCGTCTCGCGGACATTATGGTCGGTGATCAGCACGCCGATATCGCGGTCGCGCAGATCGACGACGAGGCCACGGATATCGGCGATCGAGATCGGATCGATGCCCGCGAACGGTTCGTCGAGCAGCATGATCGACGGCCGGGCTGCGAGCGCGCGGGCGATCTCGCAGCGCCGCCGCTCGCCGCCCGACAGTGCCATCGCCGGCGCGTCGCGCAGCCGGCCGATGTGGAACTCGTCGAGCAGCTGCTCGAGCCGTGCGGTTCGCGTCGCCTTGTCGGGCTCGACCACCTCGAGCACCGCGAGGATGTTCTGCGCCACCGTCAGCCCGCGGAAGATCGACGTTTCCTGCGGCAGGTAGCCGAGGCCGAGCGCGGCGCGGCGGTACATCGGCAGCGTCGTGATGTCGACGCCGTCGAGCAGGATGCGGCCCTGGTCGGGCTTGGCCAGCCCCATGATCGAATAGAAGCAGGTCGTCTTGCCCGCGCCGTTCGGCCCGAGCAGCCCGACGACCTCGCCGCGGTTGACCGTCAGCGAGACGTCGCGGAGGACGACGCGCTTGTCGTACCGTTTGCCGATAGCGACGACCGCGAGGCCATCGCGCGACGCCGCAGCGCTATCCGCCGCCGCCCGCTCGATCACCTCGACATCCGCCATACACATCCCCGGCGCGCAACTGGCGCGATATATGCATGGCAGGTTAGCCGAGGCGGGCGGGGTTGGCTAGGATAAAGCACGGGCGTCGCGGCAAAGCCGCGCCGTCGGACGGGTTCGGCGGTGAAGGTCCGCCGACCCGCCGGCCCGCCCGGCGCCGGCGCGCTACTCGGGAACCGCGAAAATGCGTTTACCTTCCTACACGCCGCGCCGCGGTTCAGCCGTCGAGCA
>CAXTPH010000073.1:0-10490 GCA_964245955.1 uncultured Sphingomonadaceae bacterium
GAGCGCAAGTGGGAGGTGGACTCCCTCTGTTACCCGCTGCGGCTGGCGTACGGCGGCGCGGTCGTTCGCGTGAAGGGCAGCCAGCTTCGTCCTGAGCGTGAAATGCTTCAGGTCGGGGCAGAGCTGATCGGGCGCGACAGCGTCGCCGCGGTCGTCGAGGTGCTGACGCTCGCGGTCGCGGCGCTGACCCGCGCCGGCGTCACCGGGCTGACGGTCGATCTGACCCTGCCGAGCTTTGTCGCCGACCTCGCGGCGGCATGGGCCGGACCGGCACCGATCGCCGATCTCGCGACGGTCGAGGCGCTGCTCGATGCCAAGGACGCCGCCGGCCTTGCCGCCGGAGGGGCGTCGATCTACGCCCCGCTGATCGCCGCCGCCGGACCTGCCGCCGCCGCGCTGGCCGCGCTTGGTCGCCTTGACCTGCCTCGCGTTCTCGCGGACCGGCTCGCCGACATTGCTGCCGTCGTTGCCACCCTCGACGGCGTCGCGGTGACGCTCGACCCGACCGAGCGCCACGGCTTCGACTATCAGCGCTGGATCGGTTTCACCTTGTTTGCCGACGGCGTCCGTGGCGAGGTCGGGCGTGGCGGCGCGTATAGCATCGTCCACCCCGACGGCGCCCGCGAACCCGCGGTCGGCTTCTCGCTCTACGTCGACGGGCTGGTCGACGCGGGGCTCGGTGTCGTCGCACGCGATCGGATCCTGCTTCCGCTCGGTACGCCGGCCGCGGTCGGCGAACGGCTCCGCGGCGAGGGCTGGATCACCGTCGCCGCGATCGACGACGCGGTCCCCGCCGGCTGCACCCACCGCTGGACCGGCGACGCCGCCGCGCCCATGGAGACCGTATGACCAAAGTCGCCGTCCTCGTCGGCAGCCTCCGCCGCGCCTCGTTCAGCCGCAAGCTCGCGCTGGCGATGATCGACCTCGCGCCGGGGCTCGACTGCACGATCGTCGAGCTCGGCGACCTGCCGATCTACAATCAGGATTTCGACGACGACGGCGCGCCGCCCGCCGCGTACACCGCATTCCGCGCGGCGATGGCCGGGTACGACGCGGTGCTGTTCGTCACTCCCGAATATAACCGCTCGGTCCCGGGTGTGCTCAAGAACGCGCTCGACGTCGGCTCGCGCCCGTACGGCAAGAGCATCTGGAGCGGCAAGCCGGCGGCCGTCATCAGCTGCACCCCCGGCGCGATGGGCGGCTTCGGCGCCAACCACCACTTGCGCCAGTCGCTCGTCTTCCTCGACATGCCGGCGATGCAGCAGCCCGAGGCGTATATCGGCAACGTCGCCAAGCTGTTCGCCGACGACGGCAGCGTCGTGCCTGCGTCGGCCGAGTTTCTGACGAAGATCATGACCGCCTTCGCGTCGTGGATCGAAAGGACCGCTCCCCGTGGCTAACGTCGTCGTCATTGGCGCGCAGTGGGGCGACGAAGGCAAAGGCAAGATCGTCGACTGGCTGTCGGCGCGCGCCGAGGTCGTCGTCCGTTTCCAGGGCGGCCACAACGCCGGGCACACGCTCGTCGTCGGCAACGAGGTCTACAAGCTCAGCCTGCTGCCAAGCGGCATCGTCCGCGGTGCGCTGTCGGTCATCGGCAACGGCGTCGTCTTCGACCCGTGGCATTTCAAGACGGAGGTCGAGAAGCTGCGCGGCCAGGGTGTCGAGATCACGCCGGCGAACCTCCAGGTCAGCGAGCTCTGCCCGCTGATCCTGCCGCTTCATTCCGAACTCGACGGCCTGCGCGAGGACGCGAGCGGCGCCGGCAAGATCGGCACGACGCGGCGCGGCATCGGCCCGGCGTACGAGGACAAGGCCGGGCGGCGGGCGCTTCGGGTCTGCGACCTCGGCCACCTCGACAAGGCGGGCCCGCAACTCGACCGGCTGCTCGCGCACCATAATGCACTGCGCGCCGGGTTCGGCGTGCCGCCGGTCGACCGCGCCGCGCTCGTCGCCAGCCTCGAGGACATCGCGCCGTTCGTCCTTCCCTTCGCCGCCGCGACGTGGTCGAGCCTCGGCGACGCGCGCCGCGCCGGCAAGCGTATCCTGTTCGAGGGCGCGCAGGGGGTGTTGCTCGACGTCGACCACGGCACCTACCCGTTCGTCACGTCGTCGAATGTCGTCGCCGGCACCGCCGCGAGCGGCAGCGGCATGGGTCCGGGCGCGCTCAGCTACGTCCTCGGCATCGTCAAGGCGTACACGACGCGGGTCGGGTCGGGTCCCTTCCCGACCGAGCTCGACGACGCGATCGGCCAGCGCCTCGGCGAGCGCGGGCGCGAGTTCGGCACCGTTACCGGGCGCAAGCGCCGTTGCGGCTGGTTCGACGCGGTGCTCGTCCGGCAGGCGGTGCAGGTCAGCGGCGTCCACGGCATGGCGTTGACCAAGCTCGACGTGCTCGACGGATTGGACGAGCTGATGATCTGTACCGGCTACACGCTCGACGGCCGTACGCTCGACCATTTCCCCGCGCACGCGGCGGATCAGGCGGCGGTGGTACCGGTCTACGAGCGCTTCGACGGGTGGAGCGAGTCGACGATGGGCGCGCGCAGCTGGAGCGAACTCCCCGCGCAGGCGATCAAATACATCCGCCGGATCGAAGAACTGACGAAATGCCCCGTGGCGCTGGTCAGCACCTCGCCCGAGCGCGACGACACGATCCTCGTCCGCGACCCGTTCATCGATTAGCGGCGCAGCCACCCCGGGATCAGCAGCGCGTCGACCAGCCACCACGCGCCGACGAAGCCCCAGATCAGGAAGCCAAGGCCGAACCACCACGTCAGCCAGCCAAGGACATGGAGGCCGAGCATCATCAGCCCGGTGCCGACGCGTCCGGTCAGGAAGCGATGTCCGCCGATGTTGCCGAGAAAGAACCAGACGAGATAGGTGATTGCGGTCGACGCGACCGGAGGGCCGACGTCGTTCGAGGAGTAGCGGTCGATCGCCATCGTCAGTCTCCCGAGTGTGTTACCCGGCTAATATAGTCGATCGCGCGGCGCGATCAACGGCCCGTCTGCGCCCGCTGCATCAGCTTCGCATCCACCAGAACCAACGCCATCATCGCCTCGGCGACAGGGGCGGCGCGGATGCCGACGCACGGGTCGTGGCGGCCCTTGGTGACGATCTCGGTCGCTTCGCCCGCCGCCGTGATCGTGTCGACCGGGGTCAGGATCGACGAGGTCGGCTTGAGCGCGATGCGGACGACGACCGGCTGCCCGGTCGAGATGCCCCCCGCCGTCCCGCCGGCATGGTTCGAGCCGAACACCGGTCGACCGTCGCTGCCGGGGCGCATCGCGTCGGCATTATCCTCGCCGCGCAACCGGGCCGCGCCGAAGCCGTCGCCGATCTCGACCCCCTTGACCGCGTTGATGCTCATGCACGCGGCGGCGAGCTGGCTGTCGAGCTTGGCGTAGATCGGCGACCCCCACCCCGCCGGCACGCCGGTCGCAACGCACTCGACGATCGCGCCGAGCGACGACCCCGCCTTGCGCGCCGCGTCGAGGAGCGCCTCCCACCGCGCGGCGGTGGCGGGGTCGGGGCAGAAGAACGGGTTGCGGTCGATCTCGGCATCGTCGAACGCCGCGCGGTCGATCGCATCGCCGCCCAGTTCGACGAGGTAGGCGCGGATCGTCACTTCGGGAATCACCCGCCGCGCCACCGCGCCCGCCGCGACCCGGCTTGCGGTCTCGCGCGCCGACGACCGCCCGCCACCGCGCGGATCGCGCAGCCCGTATTTGGCGTCATAGGCATAGTCGGCATGGCCGGGGCGATACGCCTGTGCGATGTCGCCATAGTCCTTCGACCGCTGGTCGACATTGTCGATCATCAGGTGGATCGGCGTGCCGGTGGTCCGTCCGTCGTAGACGCCCGACAGGATGCGGACCTGGTCGGGCTCCTGCCGTTGAGTCGTGAAGCGCGAGGTACCCGGGCGGCGCTTGTCGAGCCAAGGCTGGACGTCGGCCTCGCTCAGCGCTAGCCCCGGCGGGCACCCGTCGACAACCGCGCCGATCGCAGGACCGTGCGACTCGCCCCAGGTGGTGAAGCGGAAGAGGTGGCCGAAAGTGTTGAAGGTCACGCCCGCCCCGCCAACGCTCAGGCAACGCTGATATCTGGGGCATCCTCGGCCTTCATGCCGATGACATTATACCCCGCATCGACGTGATGGACCTCGCCCGTCACCCCGCTGGCGAGGTCGCTGAGCAGGTACACCCCCGCACCGCCGACGTCGTCGATGGTCACGTTGCGCCGCAGCGGTGAATTATATTCGTTCCACTTGAGGATGTAGCGGAAGTCGCCGATGCCGCTCGCCGCGAGCGTCTTGATCGGCCCGGCACTAATGGCGTTGACGCGGACCTTGTCGGGGCCGAGGTCCATCGCGAGGTAGCGCACGCTGGTCTCGAGCGCGGCCTTCGCCACGCCCATGACATTGTAATGCGGAATGACCTTCTCCGCGCCGTAGTAGCTCAGCGTCAGCAGCGAACCGCCGTTCGGCATCATCGCCAGCGCCCGCTGCGCGACGGCGGTGAAGCTGAACACACTAATGCTCATTGTCGTCGCGAAGTTCTCAGCGCTAGTGTCGACGTAGCGCCCGCGCAGTTCGTTCTTGTCGGAAAAGCCGATCGCGTGGACGAGAAAATCGATCGTCGGCCAGCGCGCCTTGAGCGTATCGAAACACCCGTCGATCCCGGCCGCGTCGGCGACGTCGCATTCAATCAGGAAAGGCTCACCGCCAAGGCTCGCCGCGAGCGGGCGTACGCGCTTCTCGAGCGCCTCGCCCTGGAAGCTGAAGGCGATTTCGCCGCCCTGGGCTGCCACCGCCTGGGCGATCCCCCACGCCAGGCTCCGGTCGTTCGCCACCCCCATGATCAGGCCGCGCTTTCCGGCCATCAATCCCGCCATCTATGGTCCTTGTTCAGTCGTGACGCGCTCTGCCCCGTAGCCTGGTGCGATCGCGCCCGCGTTCTGGCCCAGTTTCGGGACAATCGCCAGCGCCGCGTTGAGCTGCGCGCCGAACACGACCCCGAGACCGATGATATAGAAGAACAACAGCGCGACAATTACCCCGGCGAGGCTGCCATACGTTCGGTCGTAGCTGCCGAACATGCCCAATATCACCGGCAGGAGCATCGTCGTCCCGATCCACACGCACGCGATCAGCAGCGCACCCGGCCAGATCAGGAAGCCGTCTTCGCGAAAGCGGCGCGGGGTCAGGGCGTAGAACAGACCCCAGAGCGACCCGAACAAAGCGAGCGCAGGGGCAATGCGGCTCAGGCCGACGACGTTGATCAGATGCTCCTTGAATGGCAGCAGCTGGACGACGAACTGCTCGATGCCCGTCATCACCACCTGGACGATGAAGGCAACGACCATCAGCACGACCGCGCCGACGATCAGGGCGATGGCGCCGACGCGATATTCCCAGACCGCGCGGGTACTTGTCGTGCCATAGGCGCGACGGATGATTTCGCGGATCGTTTCGATGAACCCCGACACCGTCCACAGCGTGACGAGGATGCCGAGCGTCAGCAGGCCGCCGCCCGAGCGTGCGGCGATCACCGCGCGGACCGGCTGGGCGATCAGCTTGCCGACGTCAGGGGGCACGGTGCGTAGAAACGCATTGACCGCATGGACGCCGTCCTCGGTCCGACCGACCGCGCCCGCGATCGTCGCGACGACGATGAAGAACGGGAAAAGCGTCAGCAGCGACAGATAGGCGAGGTTACCGGCAAAGACGAAGCCATCGGCCCAGGTCCCGGTAACGACGCGGCTCACCACGCGGCTTGGTCGCGTTGCCATCAGCCGCGCCAGCACCGCCGGAACCTGCATCGCCAACGCCCCTATTCGACCCCGAGCGCGCTCCGCGGGTTGCGGGTCGCATCGCTCGTCCAACGTTCGGCAAAGCTGCGAAGCTCCGCGTCGTCGCCGGGTAAATCGACCATCAAGGTCGCGAGCAGGTCGCCGCGCGTGCCGTCCGCCTTGGTGAAGCCGCGTCCGCGCAACCGCAGCGTGCGACCCGAAGTCGCTCCCGCCGGCACCCCGAGCATGACCGGGCCGTCGGGGGTGGGCACGCGCACCTTGGCCCCGAGTACGGCTTCGGCGAGGCGGACCGGCAGGTAAAGACGGATGTCGTCGCCGTCGCGGGTGAAGAAGCGGTGCGGCGCGATGTCGATCGTGACCAGTGCATCGCCCGCACCGCCGAGGCCGGGATCGCCCTGACCCGCCAGCCGCATCTGCTTGCCACTCTCGAGACCCGGCGACAGCTTGAGGTCGAGCGTCTTGCCATTCCTTAATGCGATGCGCTGCGGCTTGAGCATCGCCGCATCCTCGAACGGCACGTTCAGCCGGTACGACACGTCGGCGCCTTTCGGCGGGGCCGTACGCATCCGCGGATCGCCCCCGCCGAACGGGCTGCCGCCGCGCCCGAACAATTCAGAGAACAGGTCGCTCGGGTCGACGCCGAAGTCGCGACCACCACCCGACTGCGCGCCGCCGAAGCCACGCGGATCGAAGCCACTGCTGCTGCCGAAGCCCCCGCCCCCGCCGCCATAGCCTGGCGGGGCCTTGGGCTGACCGTCGGCGTCGATCTCGCCCCGGTCGTACTTGCCGCGCTCGTCGGCGTCGGACAGGATCGTATACGCCGCCGAAATATCCTTGAACCGCGCCAGCGCGGCGGCGTCGCCGGCATGGGTATCGGGGTGGTTCGCCTTGGCGAGCTTGCGATACGCCTTTTTGATGTCGGCGGCGCTCGCCCCGCGCGCCACCCCGAGGGTCGAATAAAGGTCCTTTGCCATGCCCCCCCGTCACCACAGCGGCGCGCCGCTGTCCAGCGGTGTTGTAGCGACCTAGACCGGTTGGCGACCCAGCCGCACGGCGGTACCGGCGCGCCGCCGCCGCGTCGCCGCCCCGACACCGCCGAAGCCGGCGATCAGGAATGCCCAGCTCGATGGCTCCGGCACCGCGGCATTGGCCGAGCCATAGATGCCGTCGGGCACGACCTGGCGACCGCCGGGGGCCGCGTAAATCGCGTTGAGGTTGGTCAGATCGCTCTTGCTCGGCTGCAGGTTCGCCAGCGTGCCGTTGGTCCCCTTCTTGCCACTGGGGTCCTTGGTGTAGTCCGTGCACGAGCCGGTATTGGCATTGCCGGTATTATGGTCCGAGTCCTGGAGCCCAAGCGCGTTGCCCAGTTCCTGGCACACCGTCTCCGCGCGCCACGCGTCATTGTTGTAATAGGCCTGATTGAAATAATAGTCGTTCAGCCGGATCGTCGCCTCGACGATGTAGCCGCCCGAGGTTTGAACGTTGGTATAGCCGACCCAGCCGGTCTTGCCGTAATTCCCACTGCAGAGCTGGATGGTGCCATAGACCATGTTGCATGCGCTGGTCGTCTGTCCGGTGGTCGACGTGTAGCTGATCTCGGGCGCGACGCTCCATTGCTTCGTCGCCGTCGCAACATAAGAGTTCCAGTTGGCGCTGTAGTTGTCGCCGACCCCAATGGCGATCGCGCCGACGCGGCCCCAGCGATATCCGTTCCACGACTGCGTCGGGATCGCCGACGCGGCCACCGGCGCGATGCTGGCGATGACAATGCACCCTTTGAGCACACGCGTCCGCAACCGTCGCGGCAATGCCGCAACACCCAACTCAACGAACATAACTTCCCTCCGCTCAGAACACGCTGCCTGTGCCGCCCTTCCCCAAAGGCGACCGGACGTGCTTACGCATCAGTTGTTAATGAAGCCATTATCGATGCGGCCAACGGCAGGAATAATGAGGCAAAGTCCCAAAAATTTTTAATGGACTGGGGTTAACTGCTACTTGTTCCGGTAGCGTGATTACTGTCTATATCGAATGATATACCGACGAATTGCCTATCAGCAGGAGAGGTTTTGCCGTGTCCTCGAAAAGTGTCGGATTTCTTTACGTTCCGTTAAGGTAACGGTTTGTTAAGCATTTGATTTTGCTCAAACACGGCGAATGGCACGGCTCTTGCTTAGATTGTTGAACGGCAAAGGCGTTGATTTCGTTTGAACCCAACGATGATGCGCAGGGGGGTCACTTTAGACCTGAGGTTGTTATATGCGTACCAAGTTGAGTGTTGCTTTGATTTTGATGGCGTCGGCCACCGCCGGACAGGCGCTGACCTACACGTCCACCCCGGGTGCTCCGGATCCCGGTTTTGCTGCTGGCGAGACCTCGCTGGTCGATTTCAACTCGGCCACCCTGCCGCAGGGCTACACCCTCACCGGTGGCTATGGTTATCGGACCGGCACGACGAGCGAAGCCGCCGCCCCGGCTGGTGATACCTCGCAGTACCTGTATGTTTCGTCGGCGATCACACCGAACAACGCGACTCTGACGACTGCCTTCGACCTGAAGTCGGTCAGCTTCTACTGGGGTTCGATCGACACCTACAACACGGTTGAAGTGCTCGGTATGGACGGGAACGTTCTGGGCGTCTTCGGCGGCTCGATGTTCAAGCCGGCAAACGGCGACCAGTCGAGCGCGTCGACCAACCAGCGCGTTTACTTCACCGCCGGGACGGGCGAGGCGATCACCGGCCTGCGCTTCATCTCGACGGGCGTCGCGTTCGAAGTCGATAGCATTGCCGGCTCGCCAATCACCGACGGCAACGCCAACGGCACGGTTCCCGAGCCCGCCGCTTGGGCGCTGATGATCACCGGTTTCGGCATGGTCGGCTTCGCCGCCCGCCGCCGTCGCAGCGGTATCCAGACCGTCGCCGCGTAACAAGGCGAACGAAGCGAAGAAAAGGCCCCGGTTCGCCGGGGCCTTTTTTATGCGTGTTGTGCCTGGGTTCATCGCGGGACTGCCACAGCGGGGTATCGGAACCTCGCGAACACGGCGTTCGTTACGGGGTCACGAGGAAAGTAATCTCGAAGGAACCGTCATGCGCAATTACATACTTGCCGCCGGCCTCGCCGCTGCGGCGCTTTCGACTACCCCCGCCGCGGCACAGCAGTCGTGCGCCGAGCGGCGTGATAACCGCGTCATCGGCACCGTCGCCGGTGCTGGCATCGGCGCGGTCCTCGGTGGCGCCATCGGGGGCAACCAGCTCGGAACGGTGCTCGGCGCGGTCGGCGGCGGTGTCGCCGGCAATCAGCTGACCAAGTCGAACGACGGCGGCTGCGAGCGCGCCTATGGCTATTACGACAACAAGCGGACGTGGCACGCGAATCGGGTCGATGCGAACAACGCGACCGGTTATTACGACTATAACGGCAACTGGGTGCAGGGTGCGCCGAGCGGCTATTACGACAATGACGGGCGTTGGATCGCCGCACGCGACGGCGGCTATCGCGACCGCAATGGCTATTGGGTCCCGGCACGCGACCGCGGTTATTATGGCGCCGACGGTGCGTATGTCGATGTCCGCGCGACCGGGTATGCGCAGCCGCAGCCGGCGTACGATCAGCGCGGGCCCGGCTATCAGGGCGATCAGCGTGGTCCCGGCTACCAAGGCGATCAGCGCGGCCCCGGCTACCAGGGCGATCAGCGCGATGGTGACGAGCCGCGCGACATCAACGGTCGCGAGCAGCGCATTTCGCAGCGCATTGACCGCTTCGCCGCCGATGGCACGATGAATCGCGATCAGGTGTATCGCGCGCGGGCCGACCTCGACTCGATCCGCCGCAGCGAGCGATCGATGCGCCATTACAACGGCCGCCTGTCGCCGCAGAACGAGGCGAATATCCAGGCGCGCCTCGACGCCATGGCGCAACGTCTCCGCGACACCCGGGCCCAAGCTCGCACCGGCGCCTATAACAACTAGGGATTGGTTGCCCCTCATCGCCGCGGGCCGTACACCCGCGGCGATGACCGACCCGTTCCCGCTTTTTGCTCGTTGGTTCGCGGAAGCGAGCGCTGCCGAACCGAACGACCCCAATGCCATGGCCCTCGCGACGGCGACGCCCGACGGCAAGCCAGCGGTGCGCGTTGTGCTGATGAAGGCATGGGATGAACGCGGGTTCGTCTTTTATACCAACCTCGACAGTCGCAAGGGTGTCGAAATCGCGGCGAACCCGGCGGTCCATTTCGACTTCCATTGGAAATCACTGCGCCGTCAGGTCCGCATCGATGGCCGCGCAGAGCCGGTCAGCGATGCCGAGGCCGATGCCTATTTCGCGACCCGCCCGCGCGGCTCGCAGCTCGGGGCATGGGCGTCGGATCAATCGCGTCCGCTGTCCGACTCGGCGATTTTTGCCGGCAAGCTTGCCGAGGCAACCGCCCGGTTCGACGGCGGCCCGGTCCCCCGGCCACCGCGCTGGTCGGGATTCCGTGTAGTGCCCGCGGCGATCGAGTTCTGGCAAGACCGCGACTTTCGCCATCACGAGCGGACGGTTTTTACTCGCGACGGCGATGGTTGGACGACGGGAATGCTGTTTCCGTGAGCGACGACCGCCGCGCCGCGCTGACCCGCCGCGCGGCGATCGCGTCGGTCTCGTCGGCAACGATCCTGCTTGTTCTAAAAGGATGGGCGG
>CAXTPH010000074.1:0-10416 GCA_964245955.1 uncultured Sphingomonadaceae bacterium
CACGCGGCCGGGCTGGGCGAGCGCACGGGTCGAGAGCCGCAGGTAGACGGACCCGCCCGCCGCGTCCGGGTCGGCCGGGTCGGCCGATCCGCTCGTTTCGCGCTGGATGTGCGCGAAGGCCCAGCGCATCGCGACCGAGAGCTCGTCCGCATAGGCGGGCTCGAAGGAGCTGAGTCCGTCCTGGGCGAGCCCGATCAGCGGCGTGCCGATCGATTGGTGCGCCCCGCCCTCAGGCGCCAGCGTGACGCCGGATGGCGTCGCGGCCAGGATGAAGCGGGCATCCTGGTAGCAGGCGTAGTTCAGGGCATCGAGGCCGCGGGCGATGAACGGATCGTAGACCGTGCCGACCGGCAGCAGCCGCGTCCCGAACAGCGGCGCGGCGAGGCCCAAGGCGGTGAGCATCAGGAACAGGTTGTTCTCGGCGATGCCGAGCTCGAGATGCTGCCCCGCGCCGCTGCCCCGCCACTTCTGCGGGGAGGGTATCCGCGCGGCATGGAAGACGTCCTTGAGCTCGGACCGCCGGAACAGACCGCGCTGGTTGACGAACGCGCCGAGGTTGGTCGACACCGTGACGTCGGGCGAGGTCGTGACGATGCGGTCGGCGAGCGCCTTGCTGACCGGGTCGGGCGACTTGGCGAGGTCGAGCAGGATGCGCCCGAACGCCGCCTGCGTCGACTGCTCGGCACCGTCGGGCGTCGGCAGGCGGTCGGGCACGGCGACCGCGGCGGCGGGCCCCTCGGCGGCGTGGCGCGCGATCGGCGAGGCGGCGACGAACGCCCGCATCGCCTCGGCGGCGTTGCCGCCGAGCCCGGCATACGGCTCCCACTCGTCGCCCTCGGCGATCCCCATCGTCGTGCGCAGCGCGGCGATCTGCCCGGGGTTCATCAGCCCGGCGTGATTGTCCTTGTGCCCGGCGAACGGCAGGCCGTAACCCTTGACGGTATAGGCGATGAACATCGTCGGCCGGTCGTCGTCCGCCGCCGCGAACGCCTCGACCAGCGTCGCGATGCAGTGCCCGCCGAGGTTGGTCATCACCTCGGCGAGCGCGGCGTCGTCGTAGCCGGCGAGCAGCGTCGCGACGTGCGGCTTGCCGCCGATGTCGGCGGTCAGCCGCGCGCGCCACGCCGCCCCGCCCTGGTAGGTCAGCGCGGCGAAATCGACGTTGGGGCAGGCGTCGATCCATTCGCGCAGGGCGACGCCACCGGCCTTCGCGAACGCCGCCTGCTGCTTCTTGCCGTACTTGAGCGTCAGCACCCGCCAGCCGCACGTCTCGAAAATGTCGTCGAAGCGGCGGAACATGCGGTCGGCGGTGGTGTGGTCGAGCGACTGGCGGTTGTAGTCGACGATCCACCAGCAGTTGCGGACGTCGTGCTTGTAGCCCTCGATGAGCGCCTCGTAGATATTGCCCTCGTCGAGCTCGGCGTCGCCCATCAGCGCGATCATCCGGCCGGTATCGGCGGGGGCGAGGCCGCCGTGCGCGACGAGATAGTCCTGCACGAGGCTGGCGAACAGCGTGACGGCGACGCCAAGGCCGACGCTGCCGGTCGAGAAGTCGACGGGGATCGTGTCCTTGGTCCGGCTTGGATAGCTCTGCGCGCCGCCGAAGCCGCGGAAGCGCTCGAGCTGGTCGCGGCTCTGTGCCCCGAGCAGGTAATGGATCGCGTGGAGCACCGGCCCGGCGTGCGGCTTGACCGCGACCTTGTCGTGCCGCCCGAGCGCGTGGAAGTAGAGCACCGTCATGATCGCGGTGATCGACGCGCACGACGCCTGGTGCCCGCCGACCTTGAGCCCGTCGGGGGAGTCGCGCAGGTGGTTGGCGTTGTGGATCGTCCACGACGACAGCCAGCGCAGCCGCGCCTCGAGGCTTTCGAGTAGCGGCACCAGCTGCGTCTCGGTCGCGGAAAGAGTAATGGGCGTCGCCGTGGTCATCGTCGCTCCCGAGGCTCCACACTATTGAGTGGCGATTGCACCGGAGCGCCGACCGGTGAGAAAAGGTTCAGACCGGTTTCGCGGCGCAGCGCGGCTGCTCCGCTGCGGACGAAGCCGTGGTCGGAGCCGAGCAGGAACAGGCTAACGCCCTTTGCCGCCCATTCCGGCGCATCGCCGGGACGCGACAGGAACATGCCGACCGGGCGCAGCGCGGCGCGTGCCGCGGCGACAACGCGCTCGCACGCGGCAACGACACCGGGGCTATCGGGCGAGGAGCAGCCGAGCGCAATTGTCAGGTCGATCCGCCCGATGAATAGTGCGTCGATGCCTTCCACCGCTGCGATTTCGTCGATCGCGTCTACCGCCTCGATGTCCTCGATCTGCGCGATGACAACGGTCCGAGCGGCGGACGCAGCACGGTGATTGGCCATGCCGACGCCGCCATAGCCGGCGGCGCGGCTTGAGCCGGCATAGCCCCGACCGCCGCTTGTGTAGCGCGCCGCCAGCGCGACCGCCCGCGCCTCTACTGCGGAACGGACATGGGGGACGACGACTCCGTCGGCACCGCAATCGAGCGCGTTCAGAATGCTGTGCGGCGACGCGTCCGGAACGCGAACGACGACGGGGAGGGCGGCCGCACGCGCCGCGAGGATACACGTGTCGATGTCGCCACGGTCGAACGGCGCATGCTCGGCATCGATGCACAACAGGTCGAAACCGCAGTCGCCGAGCACTTCGACGATGTGCGGATGCGGCGTCTTAAGGAACGTGCCGAGCAGCGGTAAGCCGCCCGCGATGTGGGTCTTCAGGCTCATGCGCGCACCAGCGCTGCGCCCTCGGCCAACGTACCGAGCTTAGCCCAGACGATGTCGGGATCGACCGCGCCGAACCCGGCGAAGGTCGAGAAGCCGCAGTCGGTGCCAGCGATGACCCGCTCGGGACCGACGATCGCGGTGAAGCGTTCGATCCGCTCGGCGACGACACGCGGATGTTCGACGAAGTTGGTCGTCGAATCGATGACACCGGGAATAAGAATCTTTTCGGCGGGGATCGCGACGGCCTGCTCGATGAAATAGTTCCAGTCGTGCGCGTGGCGCGGGTTCGACGTCTCGAATAATAGCCCGGTGGGCTTAGCGCGCATCAGGGTCGGCAGGATCACCCCCATCTCGATGTCGTGGGTGTGCGGTCCTTCATAGTTACCCCAGCAGACGTGCATGCGTACGCGGTCGGCGGAAACGTTCCGGAGCGCGTGGTTGAGAACCTCGACGTGCATTTCGATCAGCGTCAGATAATCTGCCTCGCTCCGATGCTTGTACATCATGTGCCGTCCCAGTCCGAGATCGGGGCTGTCGAGCTGGAGGATCAGCCCGCTCGCGACGATCGCCTCGTACTCGGGCCGCATCGCCTCGGCGAGCGCCTCGAGGTAAGCATCCTGCGTCGAATAATAGTCGTTTGGCTGGAACAGCGCGATGACGCCGGGCGACGCGGCGTTCATGAAACCGCGGGCACTGTGCTTTGCCAGCGCCGCCGCCATGTGCGCGAGATCGGCGTCGAGCGGTGCCAGTGTCTTCGGCGCTACCGCACCGACGCATTTCGGACGGCGATAGCTCGGCGTGCCACCGCTCGTCGCCTGGCGCGCGAGAAAGGCCGGAAAATCCTCGAGGTCGGCGGGCGGGGTTCGCGGTGAATCGCCGTCGAAGCCGGTGATCCGGTCCTTGATGTAGGTCGCGTAGCTGATCTTCGACATCTCGCCGTCGGAGACGAGATCGATCCCGGCCCTGACCTGACGCGCCACCGCGTCGTCAACCGCTTCGCCGATCACGGCGTCGAACTCGGCGGCGTCGACCGGATCGCCGCGCTCGGCGGCGAAGACGAGGTCGGTCACTGCGATCGACCGCGGCAGCGAACCGACGTGGGTGGTCAGGATACGGGTCATACGGTTTCCCCAAGGATTTTCTGCTGATCGAGCCATTCGCCGATCGCGGTGGCGAAGGCATGCGGCTGTTCGAGCGGCAGCATGTGTCCCGCCCCGGCGACGATGGCGACCGTGGCGTGTCGGCTGCGCGCCGCCATCGCATGATGCCACGCCGGCGGGCAAAGCGTGTCTTCGGTCCCCGCTAGCAACAGCAGCGGTCCGGCGAAGCTGTCGAGCACCGGGCCGGCATCAGCGCGCGTCCGCAGCGCCTCGCTCTGCGCGACGAAGACATCGTCACCGAGCATCATCGCCATCTCATACAAGTGCGCCTTGATCGCAGCGTCGTCTCGGTTCGCCACCGCGAGATACGCGGGCTTGAGTTCGTCGGCGACGATGGTCGCGAGCTCGCCACGCCGGACGCGTGCCTGCTGGGCTGGACGGACCGACGCGCGTTCGGGCAGGTCGGCTCCGGCATTGGTGTCGGCGAGCACCAACCCAACGACCCGGCCGCTGGCCTGCCGTGCCATCTCGAGCGCAACGATACCGCCCATCGAAAAACCGATCGGCAGGAGCGGACCCGCGGTCGCGGCGAGCGCGCGAGCCGCCATGCCCGCGATCGTCGCGTCGCGCGCGGTATCGGCGTGCGCGATCGCCAGCCTGCGTTGGGCGAGCGTTCGCACGACGACATCGTCGCCGCCTGACCACAGTCGGTCGTCGCACATGTTGCCGGCGATCAGGACTGCGGTGGTCAATGCGCGGTCGATCGTAAGCGTCATCGACCGACGTCCATCAGCTCGGCCGGGAAGCCCTTATCGGCCAAGGCCGCAACGATGACATGGACTTGGGTTGGATCGGTAAGTTCGAGACTGAAGTCGATGCTCGCGGCGCGCGCCGTTGCGCCGCCGAAGACCCGATCATGGCTAACATCGAGGATATTGCCACCGTTGCCGCCAATAACAGTGGCGATGGTGCCAAGCGGCCCGGCGTTGTCGAGCGCCGTCACGCGCAACCGGATGAGCTGCCCGGCGCGTGCAAGGTGCCGCTGCAGGACGGCGATAAGCACGCGAGTGTCGATGTTGCCGCCGCACAGGATCAGGCCCACCCGTCGCCCATGGAAGCGTTCCGGCTGCGCCAGCAATGCGGCGAGTCCGGCAGCTCCCGCCCCCTCGCACAGCGTCTTCTCGATCTGTAACAGCAATGCGATGGCATCCTCGATTGCGGCTTCGTGGACAACGATCATGTCATCGACGGTAGCGCGGGCCTGAGCCAGCGTCAGCTTGCCGGGCTGCGCGACCGCGATTCCCTCGGCCACCGACGAGCCACCCGGGATTGCGAGCGGGACCGCCGCCAGCGCGCTCGCCATCGACGGGTAGAACTCGCTCTGGACACCGATCAGCTCGGTTGAAGAAGCGCGTGCCGCGAGAACCGCGCCGATGCCACCGATTAGCCCGCCGCCGCCGACTGAAACGATCATCGCATCGAGCGCGGGACCCTGCGCGAGCATTTCGAGCGCGACCGTCCCCTGACCCGCCATCACCGCGGCGTCGTCGAACGGATGCAGGAAGGTGAGCCCCTGGGCTACGAAATCCGGCACCGCCTCGATTGCTTCGGCGAAACTATTGCCGTGAAGCAGTACGGTCGCGCCGAACCCTTCGGTCCGCGCGACCTTCGTCCGTGGCGTGCCGTTCGGCATGACCACGGTCGCGGGGATGCCGAGCCGCCGCGCATGATAGGCGATGCCCTGGGCGTGATTGCCCGCCGATACCGCGATGACGCCGCGCTCCCGTTCGGTGTCGCTCAACAGCAGCAATCGGTTGAGCGCACCGCGCTCCTTGAACGAGGCGGTAAATTGCAGGTTCTCGAATTTCAGCCAGACCTCGGCGCCGGTCAGCTGCGACAAGGTCTGCGAATGCAAAAAAGGCGTCTGTTCGACGGCTCCGCGGATGCGCGCCGCCGCCGCCTCAACGTCGTCGATCGTGACAATCATGGTACTTGCATCCTGGTTCAGTCCGCGGTCCAGCCGCCGTCGACGATTAGGCTTGTCCCTGTGATCAGCGCTGCGGCGTCGGAGGCGAGGAACACGGCCGCTCCCATCAGGTCCTCAACCGTGCCGAGGCGGCCAAGCTTGATCTTCGACAGCACGCTCGCCTTGAACGCGGCGTCGGCGAAATAGGGTGCGGTCAGCGGGGTCTCAATGAACGTCGGGGCGATAGTATTCGAGCGGATGCCGTGCGCGGCGAGATCGAGCGCGAACGCCTTGCTCATGCCCTCGAGCGCCCATTTCGACGCGCAGTAGAGCGACCGGTTGGGACCGCCGACATGGCCCATCTGACTGCCGATATGGATCAGGCTGCCGCGGGTGCCCGCCGCCAGCATCGCCTTTGCTGCCGCCTGTGCGACGAAGAACGCACTCTTTACGTTGAGGTCGAGCACGGCATCATAGTCCTCTGGCGTGACCTCGGTCATTGGCTTGGGCCGATTGGTCCCGGCGTTGTTGATCAGCACGTCGAACGCCGGATGGTCGGAGAAAAACGCCGCGACGGCCGCAATATCGGACACATCTAGCACCGCCGCCTCGGCCGACCCGCCCGCAGCGCGGATTGCGGCGGCACCCGCTTCGATCTCGCCCGCCGAGCGCGCAATCAGCGTCACCGCCGCGCCCGCCTCTGCGAGCGCTGCCGCGAGCGCGAGCCCTATGCCGCGCCCCGCGCCCGTGACGACCCCGCGGCGGCCGTCGATACGGAACGACGGCGTCCGTGGCAGCGTCACGCGGCTTCGGCCCGCCCCGCGTAGGGAACATCGCGTCCGCCGTAACGACGGACGCGGATATTGGCCTGCTCGCCGTGCCCGGCAAAACCTTCGAGCGCGCACAGCCGCGAGCAATATTCGCCGATCATCGCCGACGCTTCGTCGGTCAGGATGCGCTGGTAGGTGCACGTCTTGATGAACTTGCCGACCCACAGCCCGCCGGTGTAGCGCGCCGCCTTTTTCGTCGGCAGTGTGTGGTTGGTGCCGATGACCTTGTCGCCGAAGCTGACGTTGGTCCGGCTTCCCAGAAACAACGCGCCGTAATTGCGCATGTTCGTCAGAAAATAATCGGGATCGCGCGTCATCACCTGAACGTGCTCGCTGGCGATTTCGTCGGCGATACGGACCATTTCGGCGTCGTCCTCGGCGACGATCACCTCACCGAAACTCTCCCATGCGCGGCGCGCGACGTCAGCGGTCGGCAGGATCGTCAGCAGCCGCGCGACCTCGCGCATCGTGTCCTCGGCCAGCTTGCGCGAGGTCGTCAGCAGGATCGCCGGACTATCGGGTCCATGCTCGGCCTGGCCGAGCAGGTCGGTCGCGCAGAGTTCGCCGTCGGCGCCGATCTCGTCGGCGATGACGAGCGTCTCGGTCGGCCCGGCGAAAAGGTCGATGCCGACCTTGCCGAACAACTGCCGCTTGGCCTCGGCGACGAACGCGTTGCCCGGGCCGACGAGGATGTCGACGGCGCCGATGCGCGCTGTGCCTAGCCCCATCGCCGCGACCGCCTGGATGCCGCCGAGGCAGTAGATCTCGTCGGCCCCGGCCATCGCTTGCGCCGCGACGATTGCCGGGGCGGGCTTACCGCCGAACGGCGGCGCGCACGTGATAACGCGCGGCACGCCGGCGACCTTGGCGGTGATCACGCTCATGTGCGCACTGGCGAGCAGCGGGTACTTACCGCCGGGGACGTAGCAGCCCGCCGCACTTACCGGAATATGCTTGTGGCCGAGAACGACGCCTGAGAGCGTCTCGACCTCGACGTCTTTCATGCTGTCGCGCTGGATGCGGGCGAAGTTGCGGACCTGCGTCTGTGCGAACTCGATGTCTTTCAGGTCCTGACCCGTTAGCTGGTCGATGCAGTCCTGCACCTCGCGCGCGGTCAACCGGTAGTCGTCTCGGTCCCAGCGATCGAACTTGATCGACAACTCGCGGACCGAGGCGTCGCCGCGGTCCGCGATGCTGGCGAGGACTTCCTCCACCGTGTCGCGAACCGCTCGGTCGCTGTCCGCCTTGGCCGCGACGCTCGCGCCGCGCTTGAGATAGTCGGCCATGTCATCTGCTCCGTTGAATCAATTTTTGCGCGGTCGACCGAGCGTTTCCGGTATTCGCGACCAGATCAGCGCGGCGGCGAGGAAACACGCGCTCGCGATCCCCATGCCGACGGTCAGTCCGAAGTGCCCGGCGACGGCGGCGGTGATCAGCGGCGCGAAGAAACTAATGACACGTCCCCAGTTAAAGATTGACGCCGCGGTCGACCGCAGGTGCGCGGGATAGAGCTCGGTCAGCCACGGACCCCAGACGACGCTCGACGAGATCGCGAAGCCATAGGCGAAGCCCGACGCGGCGAGCAGCGGCACCGATGACGGCGCACGCAGATAGAAAACGATGATCGCGGCGGCGATGACGAAGCCGATCGCGCCAAGCCGGCGTCCGTAACGGTCGGCGAGCCAGCCCCATGCGAAACCGCCGAGGCAGCTCCCCCAGAACTGCCAGGATATGATCAACCCGACCGCGGCACCGTCGAGACCGCGGACGTTCTTGAGATAGGTCGTGACCCAGCCGGTAAATGCTTGGTAGGCGAAGAAGTTGAGCCCGCACATCAGGACCAGCAGCATCGTCTGCCGCCGCACCGCCGGGGTAAAGAGCTCGAGGATTGGCAGTCGAGCGATCGCCGTCGCCGGACGCGCGCCGCCGTGCGGGATGATCCGCCGGTCGTCGGGCATCGCCACCAGCGCCAGCGGCGCGAGACATAGCGGGACGATGCCGACATAGAGCAGGATGTGCCAGTCGCGGTCGAGCACGAGCGCGGCGGCCGCGCCGAGGATCGCGACGGCGGCGTTGTAGACCCCGAGCGCGACCCCGGCCAGCCGGCCGCGGATCGCCGGCGGGAACAAGGTAACGTAGATGCCGACCGTAATCGGGTACATCGTGCCTGTAAAATAGCCGAGCGCGAAGCGCTGCGCGAGAAGCTGCGGGTAGCTCGTGACGAACGCGCCGGCGATTAGCAGCGCACCATAGGCGGCCATCACCACGACCAGCGCGTTGCGGCGGCCGAAGCGGTCGGCGAGCTGGCCGTTGACGACCGCGCCAAACAGCGCCCCCGCCGCCATCGCGCTATACATCGACCCGGCCTGCGTCAGCGACAGGCCGAGGCTGTCGGCGATATACGGCCGCAGGACGTCGACCGTGTTCCACGTCCACGCATAACAGAAATAGCCGCTGAGCAGGAAAGCGAAGGCGAGGATCCGCCGCGCGAGCGGAATGTCCTCGGCGCGCTGCCAGCCATCGCGGTCGAGCGCGCCTGGCGGTGTGGCGTCGAGGGCGACGGCCGACGTCACGCCCGCCGCGCCGCCGGAGCCAGTTCGGCCATGCGCGCGAAGACGTCGACGCCCATCTGCAGGAGCAGGTGCGGGATGTCGATGAACACCCAGTTCTCGGCGAGTAGCGCCTCCTCGCGCCGCCAGAAATCCATCACGCGCATCTCGATACGTTTGCCGGTGGGCGCGAGGCCGAGCCATCCGCCGCCGCTGTGCGTTGCGCGCACGCTCGGCCAGCCGGTCGAGGCGACATAGTCGCGCTCGCCGATGCGGCACTTGTGATCGCCGCCCTTGCGGTCGGGAAACGCGGCAAGGAACGGGCGCTGGTGGCCGCGTTCGTAGTCGGCGTGACCGCAGAAACTGCCGATCGGCGCCGGGCCGAACCACCAGAAGTCGTCGCGCCAGTAATCGACCATGCGCATGTGGGCGAGGTCCTTCCCGCCATCATAGTTCATCAGCGCCGCGATCATCGCCTCGACCAGGTCGAGGCTCGCACGCGCCGCCGCCGGGTCGCCGGAACCCGCTGCGACGCCGTCGCGCGACTCGGGGCCGGGCGGGACGAGAAACGGCCCGAGCGGCCGCGCCATCGGCCAGACGCCCGCCTGCATCATCAAGGCTGGCAGATCGAGGATCAGGAAGGTCTCCGCCATCCGCCCGTCGATCCAGCGGTCGAACCGTCCGAAGCGAACGAATGCCGGAAGCCCGGTCGCCGGAATGCCCCAGAGCGGGCGCTCGAAGATGCCGGCGATGTGGCCGGTGCTTGCGGTCCACTCACCGCCGGCGAAACTTCCGGTCAGCAGGATATCGAGCCGCTCGCGCGCCTTGGGAAAGCTGTCAAGCAACGGCCCCATCAGCCCGTTGGCGAACGCGGCGCGGTGGTCGAGGCGGTTCAGCGGATGCGGCGCATTGAGGACGTAATCGTCCGCCGTCAATGACGCCAACCCTGCGCGACCCGCGACGTCGAACGAGCAACGCTGCCTGAGCGCGGCAATAATGGTCCCCATCCCCAGACTGATCCTATATTGACTTCGAATGCAACGCGCTTAAAGCATGGATTGTTCAATTAGGAAAGGGGGGCGCGGCGAATGATCGACGTCGAACAGCGCCAGATAATAAGCGGCACCGCACCACTTGCGGCGCGCATCGTTCGGTATGCCGACCTTATCCCATGTCTCAACGCCTTCATCGACACGCGGACGCCGGGATCCGAGTCGAAGGAGAATT
>CAXTPH010000075.1:0-10395 GCA_964245955.1 uncultured Sphingomonadaceae bacterium
TGAGCGCGGCAACGGCCATCGCGACTGTGACCTCGCCCTGTCCCGGCGGCGGCGCTTCGGGCCAATCCGGCTCGAACACCAACCCCGACCGGTCGCGGCTGAGGTGGTGGCAGACCATCGCGCGCATCAGGCTCGTCTCCCCGGGGATCAACGCGCTTGGCGGCGGCGCCCATCGTGTGTCAAGCTGACGCAAAAGCGATGGGGAGAGCGGCGATGGGCGACTGGAGCTTCGGGGCGATCTTCACCACCGTCGGCAAGCTGGTGCCGCCCGCCGATCCGGCACTCATCCACGGCGAAGCGGTCACCAGCTGGGCCGACTTCGACCGCCGCACCGACGCGCTCGCCGCCGCCTTCGTCGCCGCCGGCGCGGTGCCAGGCGACAAGCTCGCCCACCTGATGCGCAACGGCCCTGCCTACGCCGAGACCAGCGTCGCCGGGTTCAAGGCGCGCCTCGTCCACGTCAACGTCAACTACCGCTATACGGGTGAGGAGCTGTTCTACATCCTCGACAACAGCGACGCCGCGGTCCTCGTGTACGACCCCGAATTCGCCGGACTCGTCGCCGACCTCCGCCCGCGCCTGCCCGGGCTCAAGCTCGTCCTCGAGGTCGGTCCCGCGTTCGACGCCGTGGCCGACAGCGGCGTCGCCGCGCCGCCGCAGGACTTCGCGCCCGACGACCTGCTGTTCATTTACACCGGCGGCACCACCGGATCGCCCAAGGGGGTGATGTGGGCGCAGTCCGACCTGTGGACGCTGATGGGCGGCGGGGCCGAGATCGGCGGCGAGCCGCTGGCGAACCTCGACGTCCTGCTCGGCAACATCGCCGCCGGGCGCGGACGCAACCGAACCCTTGTATTGCCGCCACAGATGCACGGCACGGGCTATCTCGCGACCCTCAGCACGCTGGCGCGCGGCGGCTGCGTCATCACTTTGCCCTCCGCCGGCTTCAGTCCGCTCGAGGCGCTCGCGGCATGCGCGGCGCATGCCCCCGACTATGCCGCGATCGTCGGCGACGCCTTCGCCCGGCCGCTGCTCGCCGCGCTCGACCATGGCGCCGGCAGCATCGCCACGCTGCGGACGATGCTGTCGTCGGGGACGATGTGGTCGCCCGAGGTCAAGGCCGGACTGCTCCGCCACAACCCCGACCTGATGCTGCTCGACGCGCTGAGCTCGTCGGAGAGCCTCGGCATCGGCGTCGCGGTCCAGACCGCCGCGACCGCGGGCGCCCCGACGCGTTTCACCCAGGGAGTCGAGACGCTCGTGCTGGACGAGGACCTGCGCCCGGTCGCGCCGGGGTCGACCGGACGGCTGGCGCGCGGCGGGCTCAATCCGCGCGGCTACTACAAGGACCCGGCCAAGTCGGCGGCGACCTTCGTGGCGATCGGCGGCAAGACCTATTCGATCGCCGGCGACTGGGCGATGGTCGAGCCCGACGGGACGATTGTCCTGCTCGGACGCGGCAGCCACTGCATCAACACCGGCGGCGAGAAGGTCTTCCCCGAGGAGGTCGAGGAGGCGCTGAAGACCCACCCCGGCGTCGACGACGCCCTCGTCTTCGGGGTCGCCGATGCCAAATGGGGCCAGGCGGTCACCGCGATCGTCGCCGGCGCACCGGTCGCGCCGGCCGAGCTGATCGCGCACGTCCGGCACCAACTCGCCCCGTACAAGGCACCGAAGCGCATCGTCCACGTCGCCGAGGTGCCGCGCGCGCCGAACGGCAAGGCCGACTATGCCCGGGCGAAGGACCTCGCCGCCGCGCACGTCTGACTACTTCTTGCCGAGCCCAAAGCCCGAGAAGCGCTTGTTGAAGCGCGCGACCTGGCCGCCCGCATCGAGCATCTTGCCCGCGCCGCCGATCCACGCCGGGTGCGACGTCGGGTCGATGTCGAGCGCCATCGTATCGCCCTCCTTGCCCCACGTCGACCGCGTCTGGAACTTGGTCCCGTCGGTCATCGTGATGTTGATCATGTGATAGTCGGGGTGGATGCCGGACTTCATACGTAATTCCCTTGGGGTAGCTGGTTCCGACCAGCCCGAAATGGAGGCGGCGCTATAGGCGAAGCTAGCACCGGAGGCAAGGCGATCGCCGGATTCGCGGCTAAGTCCAAAATAAGTTCACACGAACAACAGTGGTTTTTGCTTTCGGTCCGGCTGCGATTTGACAGAGCCGCTATCGCACGGACGCCACGACCGCGGGCCGCGAGGCAACGATGGGCAAGAGGCTTCGCGTTCATTTCGGGAGCCAAACACACTCGATAGCCTGTAGGACAGCGCTTTATTTCTGATCCTCCCCGCTCGCGGGGAGGTGGCGCGCGCCTGCGCGACGGAGGGGCGGTTGCATGAACTCAGGCGCAGAGGTCGCTCGATCGCCCCTCCACCATCGCAACGGTGATGGTCCCCCTCCCCGTTCCGGGGAGGATCTTTCTTAGTCGATCTTCAGCCGCACGAAGCCCATCGCGCCGCCGCGATCCCCCCCGTACGCCGCGTCGAGCCCGGCGGGGACGAAGTTTCGCGCGTACAGCCCGCCGACCCCGAACTTGACATGGCGCGCGACCGGAAAGTCGCGGATCGCACCGAGCGACGCCTTGCCGACGGTATAGACCGGGGCGTGGCCAGCAACCGGCGCGAGCGGTTCATCGTTGCCGACGCGTTCGGCCCGCGCGAACACCGTCCAGCGCGCGTCGAACTTGATCGCGCTTTCGAGGACATAGGCGTCGAGCGTGTCTCCGTGGCCGAGCCGCCGCCCGAACGCCGCCGTGGTCGACCAATAGCCGTCGGGCCCGACCGGCAGCGTATAGATCGCGCTCGCCGAATATTTGGTCTCGTTGTCGTGCGGGTTGAGCTGCTCGGGGCTGATCTGGCGCGTCCACGATCCCTGCAGCGACAGCGTCGCCGTCGGGTTCCACGACAGCCGCACCGCGGTCGAATCGAGCGCGCCGACCTCGATGTCGTAGCGGTGCTGGTCGGGCTCGCGCCCGTGATAGCGCGATGCCTCGAGCTTGACGTCGCCGAGGACGACCCCGGCGGTGACGACGCCGAAGGTGATGTGCGTCGAATCGAGCCAATGGTGGCTGATCGGCGCCTCGGGCGAGTCCATGATCGACAGGCGGTGCATGAACGCCGGCGGGCCGAACGCAGGCTCCCCGGGCAGGCCGCCATAGACGAAGACGCTGTCGCGGTCGGAGAGCTTGTGGCTGTAACTCGCTGATAATTCCATGAAGAGGTCGTGCGGATGCTGGCGGTCGACGAGCGGGGTCTTGCCGTCGGCGGTTTCGCCGGTAGCGAGGAGCAGCGGGTAGCCGCTCGGTCCCATCAGCGGGTCGGGGCTGAGCATGCCGCGCAGCTGGAGGACGTCGCCGCTATCGAACGCGCGCTTGGCGACCCCCATCACCATCCCGCTGGCGAAGCCCTTCGACGCGCCGCGTGGCCCCTCCTGATTGTCGTACACGCCGTTGAGCGTCGCGTGGAGCATGAACGCCCAGTCGCCCGACGTCAGATGGATGCCCTCGTGCTGCGACGCATCGGGTTGCCACGACGTCCCCGATGCCTCGCGCGTCATCGCATACGGACCGAGTCCGGCGACCATCGTGTGGCCCGCCATGTCCATGCCCGCCATGTCGTGGCCACCCATGTCCATGCCGACGTTGTCATGGCCAGCCGGTGCCGGCTTCGGCGATGCGGGTGCCGGGTCGGCAGGCATCGCCATTCCCGGCATATCCTGCGCCGCCGCCGGTGAAGCGAGCGCGACAGCGGCGAGTAGAACCAGTTTCATCGCCCGCTCCGCTCAAGCAGCATGACAAGTTCGGCGGCCTTGGCGCGCTGGTCGGCGACGTCGCCGCTGGCGATCGCGCCCTCGATGCAATGGCCGAGATGGCTCTTCAGCATCTCGCTCTCGACCTTGGCCAGCGCGGCGCGGACCGCCTGGAGCTGCGTCAGCACGTCGATGCAATAGCGGTCGGCCTCGACCATCCCGGCGATGCCGCGCACCTGCCCCTCGATCCGGCGCAGGCGGTTGAGCAGCTTTGCTTGAGTGTCGGGAACCATGGCTTCGTCGTAGATACCCCCATGGGGTAAGGCAAGCGCGCGGGGTTGAGCCGTTTCGCCACGCCGCCTATACCGCCGGCCATGCCCAATCGCATCGGTACGCCCCTCCCCGCCACCGCCGAGACGCGGCGCAACGCGAGCGCGATGGGCGAACTCGTTATAGGGCTTGGCGAACTTGTTGCAGGCATCGCGCAGGGCGGACCGGCGGCGTCGCGCGACCGCCACGTCGCCCGCGGCAAATTGCTGCCGCGCCAGCGGGTCGAGCGGCTGCTCGATCCGGGCACTGCCTTCCTCGAAATCGGCCAGCTCGCCGCGCATGCGGTCTACGACGACGAGGTCCCCGCCGCTGGGATGATCGCCGGGGTCGGCCAGATCGCCGGGCGGCTATGCGTCGTCGTGGCGAACGATCCTACGGTCAAGGGCGGCAGCTATTACCCGCTGACGGTCAAGAAGCACCTGCGCGCGCAGGAGATCGCGGCGCAGAACCGGCTTCCGTGCGTCTACCTCGTCGACAGCGGTGGGGCGAACCTGCCGCGGCAGGACGAGGTGTTTCCCGACCGCGAGCACTTCGGCCGCATCTTCTTTAACCAGGCGAACATGAGCGCCCAAGGCATTGGCCAGATTGCCGTCGTCATGGGCAGCTGCACCGCCGGCGGGGCGTATGTCCCGGCAATGTCGGACGAGAGCATCATCGTCCGCGACCAAGGGACGATCTTTCTCGCCGGCCCGCCGCTGGTCAAGGCGGCGACCGGCGAGGAGGTCACCGCCGAGGATCTCGGCGGCGGCGACGTCCACGCGCGGCTGTCGGGGGTGGTCGACCACCTCGCCGACGACGACGCGCACGCGCTCGATCTCGCCCGGAACATCGTCGCAACGCTACCCGCACCCCTGCCCGTCCCCGGGCGACCCGCTGTCGCCCCGCGCTTCCCGGCGAGCGACCTCCACGGCCTGATCCCGACCGACACGCGGCAGCCGCAGGACGCGCGCGAGATCATCGCCCGCATCGTCGACGACAGCGTGCTCGACGAATTCAAGGCGCTCTACGGCGAGACGCTCGTCACCGGCTTCGCGCACATCGAGGGCATGCCGATCGGCATCGTCGCCAACAACGGCATCCTGTTCTCAGAAAGCGCGCAGAAGGGCGCGCACTTCATCGAGCTCTGCTGCCAGCGGAAGGTACCGCTGCTGTTCCTCCAGAACATCTCGGGCTTCATGGTCGGCCGCAAGTACGAGAACGAAGGCATTGCCAAACATGGCGCGAAGATGGTCACCACCGTCGCCTGCGCCGCCGTGCCGAAGATCACCGTCGTCACCGGCGGCAGCTTCGGCGCGGGCAATTACGGCATGTGCGGCCGGGCGTACTCGCCACGCTTCCTGTGGATGTGGCCGAACGCGCGGATCAGCGTGATGGGCGGCGAGCAGGCGGCGAGCGTGCTGGCGACGGTCAAGACCGGCGGCTTCAAGAATGCCGCCGAGGAAGCCGCGTTCAAGGCCCCGATCCGCGAACGCTACGAGCGCGAGGGCCATCCCTATTACGCCAGCGCGCGGCTGTGGGACGACGGCGTGATCGACCCCGCCGACACCCGTCGCGTCGTCGCGCTGAGCCTCGCCGCGAGCCTCCAGCAGCCGATCGGCGAAACTCGCTTCGGCACGTTTCGGATGTAAGTTGATGATCGACGCCCCCCTTCTCGTCACCGTCGACGCCGGCGTTGCCCGCGTCACTCTGAACCGCCCCGAGGTCCGCAACGCGTTCGACGAGGTGCTGATCGCCGGGCTGACCGCCGCCTTCGCGCGCTTTCACGCCGAACCGCCGCGCGCGGTCGTCCTTGCCGGCAACGGCCCCGGTTTCTGCGCCGGCGCCGATATCGCGTGGATGAAGCGCGCCGGCAGCTGGACCGAGGCCGAGAACCGGACCGACGCGATGCGCCTGTCGACGATGCTCGAGCACGTCGACCGCTGCCCCTGCCCGGTGATCGCGGTCGCGCACGGCAACGTGCTCGGTGGCGGCGTCGGGCTCGTCGCGGCGGCCGACATGGTCGTCGCGAGCGGCGACGCGCGCTTTTGCCTGAGCGAGGTCCGGCTCGGCCTGACCCCGGCGACGATCTCGCCGTTTGTCCTGCGCGCGATCGGGGCACGCGCGGCGCGGCGCTGGTTCCTTACTGCCGAGATGTTCGGCGCCGACGAGGCGCTGGCGATGGGGCTGGTCCATGTCGTCAGCGATGCGCCTGAACAGCAGGTCGCGGCGTGGCTCAAGGCGCTGCGCGGGGTCGCGCCGGGCGCGGTCGCCGCCGCCAAGACGCTGATCGCCGACGTCGCCGGGGCGGCGGTGACCGACGACCTGCGCGGCGTCACCGCCGACCGCATCGCCGCGCGCCGTGCCTCGGCCGAAGGCAAGGAAGGCCTCGCCGCCTTTCTCGACAAGCGTCAGCCCGATTGGACAACGTCTTGAAGAAGCTGCTGATCGCCAACCGCGGCGAGATCGCGCGGCGGATCATCCGCACCGCGCACCGGATGGGGATCGACACCGTCGCGGTCTATTCCGACGCCGACGCGCACGCGCTCCACGTTCGCGAGGCGACGCAGGCGGTTCATATCGGCCCGGCCCCCGCGGCGCAGTCGTATCTCGACGTCACGAAGCTGCTCGACGCCGCCGCGCGGTCGGGGGCCGACGCGGTCCACCCGGGCTACGGCTTCCTGTCCGAGAACGCCGACTTCGCCGATGCCGTCCGCGGCGCCGGGCTGGTCTTCGTCGGGCCGCCCGCCGCGGCGATGCGCGCGATGGGGCTGAAGGACGGAGCCAAGGCGGTGATGAAGAAGGCCGGGGTGCCGACGACCCCGGGCTATCAGGGCGACGACCAATCACTCGTCCGGCTCGAGCGCGCCGCCGCGCAGATCGGCTTCCCGCTGCTGATCAAGGCAGTCGCCGGCGGCGGCGGCAAGGGCATGCGCGCGGTCCACACCAAGGCCGAGTTCGCCGAGGCGCTGCTCGCCGCTCAGCGCGAGGCGGGGCGCGCCTTCGGCAACGACGGGGTGCTCCTCGAAAAGCTGATCGCGCGGCCGCGCCACGTCGAGGTCCAGGTATTCGCCGACGCCAGCGGCAACGTCGTCCATCTGTTCGAACGCGACTGCTCGCTCCAGCGCCGCCATCAGAAGGTGATCGAGGAGGCCCCCGCCCCCGGCCTGTCCGACCGGCTGCGCCACACGCTCGGCATCGCCGCCTGCGCCGCCGCGACCGCGATCGCCTATGAGGGCGCGGGCACGGTCGAGTTCATTCTCGACCTCGACGCGATCGACACGAACGGCGACCCGGCGTTCTATTTCATGGAGATGAACACGCGGCTTCAGGTCGAACATCCGGTGACCGAGGCGATCACCGGCTTCGACCTCGTCGAATGGCAGCTCCGCGTCGCGCGCGGCGAAATGCTACCGGCGAACCAGGCAGCGATCACCGCGACCGGCCACGCGGTCGAGGCGCGGCTGTACGCCGAGGACCCTGACAACGGCTTCCTGCCGTCGACCGGCACGCTGACGCGGGTGCGCTTTCCGGGCAGCGCGCGGTTCGCTGCGGGATCGCCACGGATCGACAGCGGCGTCGAGACGGGCAGCGAGATCAGCGTCTTCTACGATCCGATGATCGCCAAGGTGATCGCTTATGGCGCTAATCGCGCCGCCGCGATCGACGGGTTGGTCGCGGCGCTCGACGGTTGCGTCATCGACGGGGTCAAGACCAACCGCGCCTTCCTCGCCCGCCTCGTCGACCATCCGGCGTTCCGCGCCGGCGAGATCGACACCGGCTTCATCGCCCGCCACGCCACCGACCTCGCCCCGCCCGACGGGGTGAGCGACGACGCGGTGATCGTCGCTGCGCTCGCGACCGCGCCGGTGCTGCCGAGCCACCCGACGCTGTTCGAGCGCCTCGGCAACTGGCGACTCAACCTGCCCGCGCCGCGCTACGCCGACCTGTTCAAGCCCGATGGCAGCCGGGTCGCGCTGACGATCGACAGCGAGCGGATCGAGGGGCTCGGCGCAACCGTCACCGCCACCGGCCGCTTCGTCGACGACATTGCTTTGGCGGCCGATATCGGCGGCCGCCTCGTCCACGCGGTCGTGATCCGCGACGAGGGCAGCGTTGAGGTCCGCATCGCCGGCACCGCCGCGCACCTGAACCTCCGCGCCCCCCGCACCGCGGCGGCCGAGCCCGGCGGCGATGGTCGCGTCGTCGCGCCGATGCCCGGCCGCGTCCTCGCGCTCGACGTCGCCGTCGGCCAGGGCGTCGGCGCCGGCGACCGGCTCCTCGTCCTCGAAGCGATGAAGATGGAACACCGCCTGGTTGCCAAACTCGCCGGCACGGTCCGCGCGGTCCATGTCGCCGAGGGCGACCAGGTCGGCGACGGGATGGTGCTGGTCGAGATCGAGGCTGCAGGCTAGCGAACCGGCCGACGCGGCTGGCCGTGCGCGGCGGCAGGGGCGGATCGCGCCGCTCCCCCGTCGAATGTTGCGAAGTTTACACCGAAGGCGATGCCCGTGACGTGATTCGCTTTGTTCCTCCCGGGCGATCAACGCACCCGTTTCCGGCGGAATTAGCCGACGATGAGAAAGAACGACCACCCGGCGCTAAACACCACGCGCGAGACTGCCACGAACGCGAGGGTGTAGGACAGGCTAATCTCGTCACGCCCTCACCCCTGGATCTGCGAGGTCCCGATGCCGCGCCTCGACAATTATGTGATGACGCAGATGCAGAAGATCGTCGGCGACGCGATCCGTGCCGAGCCCGACCGCGACCCGTTCGGCGTCACCGAAGCCCGCCGCCAGCTCGACGCGGCCTGTGCGTGGCTCCATGGGGAGATCGGCGACGACTGGGCGATGGGGAGCCGCTTCACGCTGGCCGACTGCGCCGCCGCGCCGGCACTGTTTTACGCCGACTGGGTCCAGCCGATCGGCGAGCATGCGCGGGTCGCGGCGTATCGCGCGCGGCTGCTGGCGCGTCCGTCGGTGGCGCGCGCGGCCGACGAGGCGCGGCCGTATCGCGGGTATTTCCCGTTGGGGGCACCCGAGCGGGATTGATACAAATACTGTTCACCGGCGGCAGGACGCAGCCAGTATCGGGACGTCAGGCCGTAAGCGCGTTCCGGCGGCGCATCGCGGCACCGATCAGGCCGAAGCCGCCGACCATCAGGCTCCACATCGCGGGTTCGGGGACATAGCCGATCAGCGTGCCCGCGCCGTAGCGCGTGATGCCGTAGTCCTGATTGGTCGCAAAGACGCCGGGCGCATCGAAATTGCTGTAATGCGTCCCGATCCCGGTGAGGGCGCCGCTAAGGCCATTGAAGGTGACCGGGCCGCCTGGACCAGCATTATTATAGTTCGTGTCGGCGCCGAGGTTATAGCCCCACGACGCGAGCTGATAATGACCGGGTGCGAGCGTGATCGGCGCGATCGCAACGGTGTCGTACGCGCCGCCCGTGTTGGCGGTGCCGTTGAGGTTGATCGCAGGAGCGATCAGCAGACCCGTCGAGTAAGAGAAGATGCCGACGAAGATGTCGTTGGTGATGCCGTCGCGGCCCGCGTCGAAGCTGCCGAGGCCGATGACATGGACCGTCGTGTTAACGTCGAAGTCAAGGCCGAGCGTCCCGCCCCACGCCTGGTTGCCACCTGTCGTCGGGCCGGTGTCGTAGACCAGGGTCACGGCGGCTACCGCGGGCGCGGTGGTGGCAAGCAGAGCGGCAAGGGCGAGAAGCTTGATCACGGCGGTCTCCAATCGGATATATCGTCAGCCGTGCTGCAAAACTCGTGCCAGACAATAATCTTTAATTATTTCCAACAGATGCCCTTACCCCGCATTCAAGATTGTAAAGAAACCCGACAGTTTCGCGGCTATTCGGGCGGCACTCACCCGTCGAGGTTAGGCCGCAGCCAAGCCTCCGCCTGCTCGACGCTCACCCCGCGCCGCCGCGCATAGTCAGCCACCTGGTCCTTCCCCACGCGCGCGACGCCGAAGTAGCTCGCTTCGGGCGACGCGAAGTAATAGCCGCTGACCGCCGCGGTCGGCAGCATCGCGAAGCTTTCGGTGAGCGTGATGCCGGTCGCGGCGGTCGCGCCGAGCAGGTCGAACAGCTCGGGCTTGACGCTGTGGTCGGGGCACGCGGGGTAGCCGGGGGCGGGTCGGATGCCGGCGTATTTCTCGCGGACGAGGTCGTCGGGGCTGAGCTGTTCGAGCGGGGCGTAGCCCCAATATTCCCGGCGCGTGCGCTCGTGGAGGTGCTCGGCGAATGCCTCGGCGAGGCGGTCGGCGAGCGCCTTCAGCAGGATGTCGTTATAGTCGTCGTGCGCCGCCTTGAAGCGCGCGAG
>CAXTPH010000076.1:0-10359 GCA_964245955.1 uncultured Sphingomonadaceae bacterium
CTGAGGCGTATCACGTCCATGGTGTCCGCACCTTCAGCCTCGATTCGGTTGAGGAGGTCGAGAAGATCGTCGAAGCGACCGCGACCGATGGTGTTGCCGCGACCGACCTGACGCTCTGCGTCCGCCTCCGCGTGTCGTCGGCGCATGCCAAGCTTAGCCTCGCCGCCAAGTTTGGCGTCGGCGTCGACGAGGCTGCGCCTGTGCTCCACGCCGCGCGGCAGGCCGCCGATGCGCTGGGAATCTGCTTCCACGTCGGCAGCCAGGCGATGAGCCCGCAGGCGTACAGCGACGCGATGGCACTCGTCCGCGCGGCGATCGTCGCAGCGGGCGTCACGGTCGATGTAGTCGATGTCGGCGGCGGCTTCCCGTCGATCTATCCCGGCATGGAGACGGTGCCGATTGAGCGCTATTTCGCCGTCATCCACCGCGCGTTCGAGGATCTGCCGATCAGCTATTCGGCCGAACTCTGGTGCGAGCCGGGCCGCGCGCTTTCGGCCGAATACGCGTCGATCGTCGTTCGCGTCGAGAAGCGCCGCGATGACGTGTTGTTCATCAACGACGGGGCATACGGCGCGCTGTTCGATGCGGCGCACATCGACTGGCGCTTTCCGGTCGAGCTCGTCCGTGGCGTCGATTCGAACACCAAGAAGCTGGCGTTCAGCTTCTATGGGCCGACGTGCGACGACATGGACTTCATGCGGGGACCGTTCATGCTCCCCGCCGACGTTCAGGCCGGCGACTATGTCGAGATCGGCATGCTCGGCGCCTACGGCTGCGCGATGCGGACTGCGTTCAACGGCTTCGGCAACGGCGAGACGATGATCGCCACCGACGAGCCAATGGCGTCGAACTATGCCGTCACCGAACCGTCACGCGAAGTCGTTACCCCGATCCGCGAAGCGCGGAGCTAACCCGCGCCCGGCCGTCATTCCCGCCTACGCGGGAGTGACGGTACGGCTTGCAAATCCCGTTCGGCGCTGGGCAACCCAGCCGCGGGCGGCACCGTGGTGCCGAGCCAGCCTCAAAAACTGGAGACACCGATGTCCGACCCGATCAACGACACCCGCAAGGCCGAGCTCCTCTCGACCACCGTCGAGCATATCGACATCCGCAGCTTCGACGCGCGCCCGATCATCGACGGCATGAGCAAGATGAGCTTCACGAGCCGCGACCTCGCGCGCGCGACCGGCATCTATAACGCGATGCTCGCCGATAAGGACTGCTCGATCTTCCTCGTCATCGCCGGGTCGACTAGCGCCGGCGGGTGCATGGACCTGTATGCCGAACTGCTGCGCTCGAACATGATCGATGGCATCGTCGCTACCGGCGCGTCGATCGTCGACATGGACTTCTTCGAAGGCCTTGGCCACAAGCACTATCAAGCACTTGAAATCCCTGACGACAACGTCCTGCGGTCGCTCTACATCGACCGTATCTATGACACGTACATCGACGAGGAGCAGCTTCAGGATTGCGACGGCACGATCTTCGAGATCGCCGAGAGCCTCGAGCCGAAGCCGTACTCGAGCCGCGCGTTCATCCGCGAGATGGGGCGTTACCTGTCGAAGCACGGCAAAAAGGACAACAGCCTCGTCAAGCTCGCGTTCGAGAACGACGTGCCGATCTTTTGCCCGGCGTTCGTCGACTCGTCGGCAGGCTTCGGGCTGGTCAAGCATCAGGTCGAGGCAATGAAGGCGAAGCGCCCGTATATGGTCCTCGACGCGATCGCCGACTTCCGCGAACTGACCGACATCAAGATCAAGGCCGGCACCACTGGCCTGCTGATGATCGGCGGCGGCGTGCCGAAGAACTTCATCCAGGACACCGTCGTCTGCGCCGAGATCCTCGGCCACTACGACGTCAAGATGCACAAATACGCGGTCCAGATCACCGTCGCCGACGTCCGTGACGGCGCCTGCTCGTCGTCGACGCTCAAGGAGGCGGCGTCGTGGGGCAAGGTCGAGACGACGCAGGAGCAGATGGTCTTCGCCGAAGCCGGATCGGTGATGCCGCTCCTCGCGTCGGACGCGTACCACCGCGGCCACTGGAAGGACCGTGTGGTCCGCGGCTACGGCAAGATGTTCGACGACTGAGCTGCGGGCCGCGTTCGTCGATTTGCGTTTTGCGCCGCTCGCCCCTCAGCGAACGAATTTAGCGACCAGTTCGACGTGTGTCGACCAGCGGAACTGCCCGACCGGCCATAGTCGGTCGAGGCGGTAGCCGGCTTCGACCAGCATCGCCGCATCACGCGCGAAAGTGTTGGGATTGCACGATACGGCGACGATGACCGGGACGTCGCTCGCGGCGAGCAAGGCGACCTGCGCAATCGCCCCGGCGCGCGGCGGGTCGAACACCACGGCATCGAACCGTGCAAGTTCGGCGGCGGTTAGTGGACGGCGGAACAGGTCGCGGTGTTCGACGAGCATCCGCACGCCGGCCATGCGCCCGGCGGCGGCCAGCGCGGTCGTTGCACTGAGCGAGCCGTCGGCGGCGAGCACCTTCGCCTTCGCGGCGAGTGGCAACGCGAAAGTGCCGAGGCCGCAGAACAGGTCGGCAACCGACGCCGCCGCCCCGGTCGCCTCGACCACCGCCGCCTGCAGCGCTGCCTCGCCCTCGCGCGTCGCCTGGAGGAACGGCGCTGGCGGCAGGATCACGGGCACCCCGCCGAAGCGTAACGTCGGCGCCCGCGCCTCGGTCACGGTCTCGACCCCGTCGGGCCCTTCGACCGACAGGCGGGCGAGATTGGTCGCGGCCGCGAAGGCGTTGAGTCGCTCGATTTCGGCGAGGCTGCGCGCGGCGACGTTGGCGAGGAGCAGGTCGACTCCGGTATCGCTTTCGGTCAGTGTCACGCCTGCCCCTTCGCCGTCCCGGAGTGCGGCGGCGAGCAACCGGCGCAACGGCGCTACGAGCGCGAACAGGCCGGGAGTCAGTACCCAGCACTCGGTCATGTCGACGATGCGGTGGCTCGCGTCGGCGTTGAAGCCGAGCGTCAGCATGCTGCCGCGCTTGACCGCGCGCAGCGACGCACGACGGCGGCTACGGGTCGGCGACAATGCAACCGGCGCGACGCTCCCAACCACTACTTTCGCAGCATCGAGTGCCGCGACGATCCGCGCCGTGACCCAGCGCTCGTACGCCGGGTCGGTGACGTGTTGGAGCTGGCAACCGCCACAGTCTGGGAAATGACGGCACGGCGGGATCGCATGGTCGGGCCCCGGCGCAATTTCGAACGGATCAAAGCGGACGCGGTCGCCCGGCACCGTTGCTGGGACGAAGCGTCCGTCGGCGGTAACGCCGTCGCCCCGCGCGGCGAGGCGGACGATATCGACCCAGTCGCTCACAGCGCGGCCAGAACCGCACTCAGCGCCTCGGGCAGGTCGTCGGCGATCAGCCCGGGACCGAGCCGCCGCCCGGCGTCGCCGTGGAGCCATGCCCCGACGCACGCCGCGTCGAACGCGTCATACCCCTGCGCGAGGCAGGCAGCGACGATGCCGGTGAGCAAGTCACCCGAACCCGCCGTCGCCAGCCACGGCGTTGCATGCGCGTTGATCGCGGCGCACCCGTCGGGAGCTGCGATGACCGTTGCCGCGCCCTTGAGCAGGACGACCGCCCCGATCCTGCCGGCGGCGGCGCGGGCGCGGTCGAGGCGGGTGCCGGGCAGGTCGCCGAACAGCCGGACGAATTCCCCCTCGTGCGGCGTTAGTACGGCCGGACCGGTCAATGCCGCTGCCAGCGCGCCCGGGTCGCCTGCAAAGATCGTGAAGACATCGGCGTCGAGGACCGCCGGCAGCCTGCTCGCGAGCACAGCGTCGAGCCGATCGCGGTCGTGCCCAAGTCCCGAACCGGCGGCGATGCTGGCGAAGCGCTGCCGGGCCAGCAGCGCGGCCACAGCCGCTGCGTCGTCGGCAGCGCGCACCATCACCGCGTCGAGCCGCGCGGCGTTCTCCGCAAGTGCGCCTGACGGACACGCGACCATCGACAGCCCCGCCCCCGCCCGCAGCGCGGCGCGCGCCACTAGCCGCGCCGCCCCGCCCTGCCCCGCCGGGCCGCCAAGCGTCAGTACCGCGCCGCGCGTATATTTATGGCCATTCACTGCCGGTTCGAACGATGGTGGCGAGGCAGTCGCCCAGAGTCGCGCTGCGCCCAGGTCGATGCCGAGATCGGCGACGACGATGCGCCCGCAGCGTCCGGCGGCAAGCAGGTGGACGGGCTTCAACGCGCCGAACGCGACGGTCAGGTTGGCAGCGAGTGCTGTGCCGGTGCCGTCGTCGGCATTCAGCCCGCTCGGCAGGTCGAGCGCCACGACGGCATGCGCCGCCGCGCCGAGCCGTTCGCACCGCGCCATCGTCGCCGGCTCGATCGGCCGGCTGAGGCCGATGCCGAACAGCGCGTCGACGAGCACGGCTGCAGGCGCGGCGGCGTCGAGCGAAGCGACCGGCCCGGTCCAGCGCGCTGCCATCGTCCGGGCGTTGCCGGTCGTCGGCGGACCCGATGCCGCGACGCGAACGGCGACGCCCGCCGCCGCCAGGTGGCGTGCAACGACATAGCCGTCGCCGCCGTTGTTGCCGGTCCCGCAGAGCACGAGCACATCGCGCGGCGCGGTGAACGCGATGATTGCCCGTGCTGCGGCAGCACCAGCGCGCTCCATCAGCTCGAGCGGGTTCGTCCCGCGCGCGAACAGCGCTGCCTCGGCGGCGCGCATCGCTGCCGCGTCAAGAATAGGAGGCAGGGTCAATCGGCTTGCCATCGCGTGATGCTGTAGTATCAGTCGGCTCCGATGACACCCCGCTTCCTCACCGCGCTCGCCCTTACCGCTGCTGCCATTGTCGGCGGCTGCGCCCAGTCGCCGCTGTACGGCACGAAGGCGGTCGCCGGCGGCACGCGCGATGAGGTCCCGCGCGACGGCAACGGCGAGCCGATGCTCGGTTCGGTGCGCCCCGTCCCCGCTGGATCGCTTGCGCTAAGCCAGCCCAAGCCGGTGGCGCCGTAGGAATCGTCGACGCGTGGCGAGGCGGCTTCCCGGTCGCGATAAAACCGGCTAACATTGATCTATCGCAAGGGGGGGACTTGCCGATGATCCTGTCGTTACCGGCGCGCGCGTGCTTTGCCGTCGTCGCGACGATCGCAGTGGCGAGCGAAGTCATCTTTCTTGTCGCGAATGCGCACGCGCTTGGATCGATCCTCCGCGCAATTGGATCGATGCTGGCCTTCCTGACCGACTGGACCGGGCTTCTTGTCGCCATCGTCGGGATCGGCGTCGCGCTCGGCTCGCGCCGGTTGACGACCCCCTACTGGATCGGTCTTGCAACGCTTGCGATCGTACTGGTCGGTACGATGTTCGGGGCGCTGGGCGGATGGGGCCGGCTCGGCCCGCGAAGCTTCGACACGCTGTTCGGGGTCAGCAGCCTGCTCGCGCACGTCGTCGTGCCGGCGACGGTACTCCTCGTCTGGCTTGCCGCGGTGCCCCACGGCGAGCTGCGGTGGCGCGACGCGCCGGGCTTCATGCTTTACCCGCTGGCCTATCTTGTCGAGATGTTTGGGAGGGGCCTGCTCGGTGGAGGCTACCCCTACCCCCAGGTCGATGTTGCGACCGTCGGGTGGGGTCCGGCTCTGACGTTCGCCGCCGCGGTGACACTACTTTTCCTCGTCCTCGGCCTGCTACTGGTCGCGGTTGACCGGCTGTTGGCCCGTGGCGTCGTGCCTACCGCGTCAAACGCGTGAGCAGGCTGTGCCAGTATAGTAGGGCCGGGGCGATGGCATCGCTCGGTATCCGTTCATTCAGCCCGTGAATAAACACGTCGCTGCTTTTGATGAACACGCTCGAAACGCCGTAGCTAGGGATGCCAAGCGCGCGGTAGAAAATGCTGTCGGATGCTCCCGCGTCCATTCCCGGTACGACCGAGACACCGGGAAAGCGGGCGTGGACGGCGGCGGCGACGGTATCGAATACGTCGGCCCGGAGCGGTGACGCGTCGGTGGCGGGAAAATCGCCGATCTGCCTGATCTTGATGTCCGGGTCGCCGATCGTCCGGGTCAGGATCGACTGCACCTCGGCGATGCTCGTGCCTGGAAAGATCCGGCAGTTGACGTTCGCCGTCGCGCGCTGCGGCAGCGCGTTCGGTGCGTGGCCGCCGCTTAGTTGGGTGGCAACGCAGGTGGTGCGGATCTGGCCGTTCCATTCGGGGTGGCGCGCGATTGTCGCGACCGCCGCCGCATCAGCGGGATTAATGGCGAAAGCGGTGAGCGCCGCCCCGAGCGCGCCGGGCTCATGCTTGCCGGCGTCGGCGAGACTGGCGCGGGTGATAGCGTTAACCTGCGGCGCGAAGCGGTAGGCTGCGACTTTGTCGAGCGCGTGCGTCAGACTGTAAATCGCGTTGTCAGCGCGCGGCGCGCTGCTGTGACCACCGGGATTGGTCACCGACAATTCGAAATCGACATAGGATTTCTCGGCCCCGCTGACCGAATAGCCAAGCGGCTTGCCGTCGCTTCCGAGCGTACCGCCACCGGCATCGCCATTGAGGACGAACTCGACATTTGCCGTTTTGGCTTGCTGCGCCAGGAGCGGCGCCGTTTTGCCGTCGGTCTCTTCGTCGCCCGACAGGTACAGGATGATGTCGCGGCGCGGCGCATAGCCTTCGGCTTTTAGCCGAATCAGCGTGGCAACGATCATCGACACGTCGAACTTGTCGTCGTAGACGCCGCGACCGAACAGAAAGCCGCCATCCTCGACCAGCTTGAACGGGTCGCGGGTCCAGTCCTTGGGATCGGCCTCGACGACGTCCATGTGGCCGATCACGGCGATCGGGCGCGCGCCGCCGGTTCCGCGGTACACGGCGCTGAGGATCGCGGTCTCGCCGACCGGGGTGACGATAACGTCCCGCGCGGCGAAGCCCGCCGCGATCAACCGCGCGCGAAGTTTCGCCGCCAGCACCGAGACCTGACCGCGACCGATAACGGTCGGGGTCTCGACCGCTTCCTTGAGGATCGCGCGCGCATCATCGGTCGGCGCCGCCGCCACCGCCGGCGCGACTGTAATTACCGTCGCGACCAGGACGATCAGGCTTCGCAACATCGACATGCCCAATTCAACCTCAAATATCGGCGTAAACGTGCCGCTCGGCCTTCGCCCCCAGGTGGGTGACCGCGCCGGTCGACGCTGGGCCAACGGTATTCGCGTAGCGCCACAGCGCACCCGATTGATACGCGTTGACCCGCGGGGTCCATCTCGCGCGGCGCTCGTCGAGGACGGCGGAGTCGACGAGCAGGTCGATTGTCCCGGTCTCGGCGTCGATGCGGATGCGATCGCCATCCGCGACCAACGCGATCGGCCCACCATCGGCGGCCTCGGGGCCGACATGGCCGATGCAGAAGCCGCGCGTCGCCCCCGAGAACCGCCCGTCGGTGATCAACGCGACCTTCTCGCCCATGCCGAGGCCGTAGAGCGCCGCGGTGGTCGACAGCATTTCGCGCATGCCGGGGCCGCCCTTCGGCCCTTCGTAGCGGATGACGATGACTTCGCCTTCGCCAATCGAGCGCGCCTCGACTGCGGCGAAGCAGTCCTCCTCGCAGTCGAAAACCCGCGCTGGCCCCTCAAAGACGAGCGTGTGCATCCCCGCGACCTTGACGATCGCCCCGTCGGGGGCGAGCGAGCCGCGCAAGCCGACAACCCCGCCGCCCGGCGTGATCGGGTTCGATATCGGGCGGATGACGTCCTGATCGGCGTTCCACGTCACCAGCGCGAGGTTCTCGGCGAGCGTCCTGCCCGTCACCGTCATGCAGTCACCGTGGAGGAAACCGCCGTCCATCAGCGTCTTCATCACCATGTAGATCCCGCCGGCGTCGTACAGGTCGCGCGCGACGTAGCGCCCGCCAGGCTTGAGGTCGGTAATGTACGGGGTGCGCTTGAAGATCTCGGCGACGTCGAACAGCGTGAAGTCGATCCCCGCTTCGTTCGCCATCGCCGGCAGATGCAACGCGGCATTGGTCGATCCGCCGGTCGCGGCGACGACCGTTGCCGCGTTCTCAAAGGCTTCGCGCGTACAGATGTCGCGCGGGCGCAAGTTGAGCTCGAGGCAGTGCATCACCGCCTCCCCCGCCGCGACCGCAAGGCCGGCACGGCCTTCGTAGGGGGCGGGCATCATATTCGAGTTCGGCAGCGACAGGCCGATCGCCTCGGCAACGCACGCCATCGTGTTCGCGGTGAACTGCCCACCGCACGCACCGTGGCCGGGGCACGCGACCTTCTCGAGCGCGGTCAGCCGGGCGAGCGGGCACGTGCCCGCGGCGAATTGGCCGACCGCCTCGAACACGTCGACCACGGTAACGTCCTTGTCCTCGAACCGTCCGGGCAGGATCGAGCCACCGTAGACGAACACGCTTGGCACGTTTAACCGGAGCATCGCCATCATCATCCCCGGCAACGACTTGTCGCAGCCGGCGAAGGCAAGCAGTGCGTCGTAACTGTGCCCGCGCATGCTGAGCTCGACCGAGTCGGCGATGACCTCGCGGCTGACGAGGCTCGACTTCATCCCCTGGTGGCCCATCGCGATGCCGTCGGTGACGGTTATGGTGTTGAACCGGCGCGGCGTGCCCCCCGCGGCGATGACCCCTGCCCGCGCGGCATCGGCCTGCGCATCGAGCGTCGTGTTGCACGGGGCCGAGTCGTTGCCTGCCGAAACGACGCCGACAAACGGCTTGGCGATGTCCTCGGCGGTCAGCCCCATAGCGTAATAATACGACCGGTGCGGCGCGCGCTCGGGGCCGACGGTGACGTGGCGGCTAGGCAGCCGTGATTTATCGAAGGTCATCGAGGCGTAATGACCGGAACGCGGGCGTCAAGTAAAGCGCGGTGGGCGTTTGGCGAGGAACGCGGCGACACCCTCGGCAAAGTCCGGCGAGTCGAACGCGGCGTCGAACTGGCCCACGGTTGCGGTGTCATCATCGCTCGCGCCGTCAAGGATACGGCGGACGATCGCCTTCGCCGCCTGCTGCGTTGCCGGCGATAGCGCCACTACACGCGCTGCGAAGTCGTCGACCGCGGCAGGCAGGTCGTCATCGACGTCGTCGACGAGACCGATTCGCAGCGCCTCGCTCGAGTCGAACACGCGCGCGGTGAACAGCATTCGCTTCGCTTGGCTCGGCCCGACGAGGTCGACGAGGAGCTTGGTATCGTGCAGCGGATAGACCAGCCCGAACTTCGCCGGGGTCAGACCGAACCGAGCGCGCATCGAAGCGAGCCGCACATCGCACGCGAGCGCGATACCGAGCCCACCGCCGATGCAATCGCCATCGATCGCCGCGAGCGTCGGCTTGGGCGCGCGCGCGAGCGTGATCTGGGTACTGCGGATCGCAGCGTTGTTGCGCGCACGCCATGCCGGGTCGGCGGCGTGGGTCGCGAATTCACCGATGTCGGCACCGGCGCAAAACGGGCCGTGCGACGCGCCGACGATCAGCAGACGCACCGCAGCGTCGGCCATCGCGCGATCGACCAATTGCGGGAACGTCTCCCACATCGCCTGGTCGAAGGCGTTGCGTTTCGCCGGACGGTCGATGACGAGCCGGGCGACTCCGCCGTCGATGGAGAGATGGAGGTGGTCCGACATGGATCGCATGTCACCGATCGACGTGCGGTGGGCAACCCCCCACGAAAAAGGCCGCGCACCCGAAGATGCGCGGCCAGTTCTGGGTCGAAGCGTAAAGCTTACTGGGTCGAGGCGGTCGTCGCTGCGGGCAACGCGGCGAGGTCGACACCGAGAGCGCGCGCGGCGGCAGCAAACTTCTTGCTCGCTTCCGACGTCGCATCGGCGGCGCACAGGTGCTCGCCCGTCGAGATCAGGAGCATCGCCGACTTCTGCTTATCGGCGCTCACGGTGCTCGCGGCGGCGCGAAGCTGGCCGGGCGTCGTGGTGCAGGTCGATGCAGGCGCGGCGAAGGCGGCGGCGCTAACGAAGGCGGCGCTGAGCGCGAGAGCGATCGGCGCGGCAATGGCGAAGCGGGTGATCATCGTAGGTCTCCTTGACGAGCAGTTAGCGGGGCGGACTTGAGTTTCACTCAGAACTTACTGAGGCCGATTTAAGCCTCACTCAGAACACCGTCAAGCAGAATCTGAGTGCCGATTAAAATATTTGAGCACGGCTCATGCTGCAGCGCAACAAGAAATTGATCCGAAGCGATCAGTCGATGGTCGTCGGACAAGTCCACCAGTCGGGATGCACCCTGCCGACGGCTTCTGCCGCCCGATCGCGGCCTTCCACATCGCTGTAGAGTGCGAAGCACGTCGCCCCCGAGCCCGACATCCGCACCAGGTCAGGCCCGGTCTTCGCAAGTGCGGCAAGCACTTTGGCGATCTCAGGCGCGATC
>CAXTPH010000077.1:0-10150 GCA_964245955.1 uncultured Sphingomonadaceae bacterium
CGCTATGGTCGCGATGCGGCGGCGATCTATACCGACCGCGTCTACCCCGCGCTCGTCGAACAGGCCGACATGGTCGCCCGCCTGCTGCGCACCGCGAAGCACGACGCCGGCGTCTGGCAGTTCCCGCAGGGCCGCGATTTCTATGCGGTTGCGCTGCACAACACGACGACGACGCGCTACACCCCGCAGGAGGTCCACGACATCGGCCTTGCCCAGGCGCGCGAGATCAGCGACCGGCTCGACGGGCTGCTCAAGGCGCAGGGACTGACCAAAGGGACGATCGGCGAGCGGACGGCGGCGCTGTATGCCGACGCGTCGCAGCTGTACCCGAACACCGACGCCGGCAAGGCGCAGGAAATCGCCTATTGCAACAAGCGGTTGGACGACATCCGCCCGAAGCTGCCGACGGTGTTCAGCCGCGTGCCCAACTATAAGTTCGAAGTCCGCCGCGTGCCGCCGGCGACCGAGGCGGGGGCGGCATCGGCGTTCAGCCAGTCGCCGCCGCTCGACGGCTCGCGCCCGGGGCTGGTCTATTTCAACCTCCACGACAGCGCCGAATGGCCGAAGTTCTGCCTGTCGACGACGGTGTTCCACGAAGGCCTGCCGGGGCACCAGTTCGAAGGCGGGCTCGCGCTCGGCAACGACCGGCTGCCGCTGATCCGCAAGACGGGCGGCTTTTCGGGCTACGGCGAAGGCTGGGCGCTGTACGCCGAACAGCTCGCCGACGAGATCGGGATGTACGACGACGACCCGCTCGGGCGACTCGGCTACCTCAAGTTCCAGCTGTTCCGCGCCAACCGCTGCGTCGTCGACACCGGCATCCATCATCTGAAATGGAGCCGCGAGAAGGCGATCGATTACTTCGTCGCGCAGGAAGGCGAGGCGCGCGGCTTCGCCACCCGCGAGGTCGAACGCTATTGCACCAACCCAGGGCAGGCGTGCAGCTACAAGCTCGGCCACACCGTCTTCACCGGCATCCGCGCCAAGGCGAAGGCGGCGATGGGGGCGAAGTTCGACCTCAAGGCGTTCCACGATGCCGTGCTCGGCTGCGGGCGGGTCCCGCTCGACATCCTGCAGCGCGTCGGCGACGACTGGATCGCCGGCGTGCGGACGGCGTAGCGGCGTCTCAGTCGGCGAGCGCCGCCGCGATCAGCTCGCGCAGCCCGAACTTGCCGCCGTGCATCAGTGCCGGATCGGGGGTCCAGCGCGGGTCCTGGGCGAGATACGAGCTCGAATCCTTGAGCAGCAGCCCGACCATCGTCTCGGCGACGATCCGCCCGCCGACCTCGCCGAGCCGGCGCGTCGGGATCGTCTGCGGCCCGTTGGTCGTCGCGACGACGACGTCCTCGGCGACGGTTTCGGCGAGAATATAGGTCCATAGCGGGCAGTTGTCGGCGAAGACCGACTTGCCGCCGACCTGCCCGAAGTCAGTGATGGCCCCGATCTTGTCGGCCGGGTCGAGCGGATTGGCGGGGTCGGCGCCGGTGAACTTGCCGATGATGATCTGGTCGTCGGTCAGCGGCACGACGCCCATCGCGCGCGCCACTGCCTGGCCGCTCGGCAGCCGCATCCGCCAGCCGCGCTCGAGGTTGCGCAGCGCCAGGATGTGCGGGTTGCTCGCAATGTCGCTGGGTAGATGGCCGAGCGGATTCACCAGCGACGTGTCGATCTTGTACGCGAGCTGGAGCCGCGACCGGTTGGCGGGATCGGTGTGCGTCGTGTTCCCCGCGCCGAGCACTTCGAGGTCGATGAAGAAGCGCCAGTCGATCGCCCATTGCGCCGGAAATTCGTGAAAGCCACGCAGGTTCGGCTGGTTCGAATTGCCGGCGAAGATCGAATGCGGCTTCGGGAGCGTCTCGTTGAGTTGATATTCGGGGCGCACCATCGAATGACCGAAGCGATACGCCGCCGCCGAGAATTCGAGCGGCATGAACGCCTCGTCCTTGGCGTGGTAGAATTTGACCCGCGGCGGATCGGTGACGACATCGGTCCCGGCGGCGATATGCGGCAGCACCTCGGCGAGCACGGCGGGGGCGACGATCTGCGGCAGGAAGTCGTTGAGCACGACCCACTGGTAGTGCCAGCGCAGCTTGCGCTGCGCCGCCTCGAAGTCGCCGAGCGCGGTCGCGAATCGGTTGTGCAGGCGCAGGAACAGGCCCTGGAGCTGCGAGACGATGACGTTCTCGTCGTTGCGCGGGTCGCCGATGATCGCGCGCTTGTTCGCCCCCGTCCCGGGATCGCTGCGCGGCAGGTCGCGCGCCTTCGGGTTGTGCGCCGCGCCGGTCAGCGGGCGGCCGAGGATGAAGTGCAGCCCGTCCGAATAGAGGTACGGCTGATCATCGGGGCCGCGGCCATAGACGTTGTCGAGGTCGAACCGCGGCGTGCGATAGTCGACCAGCGCGTCGGGGTCGTTCTGCTTTTGCAGGCTGCTCGCCGGGTCGAAGGTCAGATCGTGATCGATGAACTGGCCGAAATAGGTGTACGCCGCCGGGATGCCGCCCTCCTCGGGGTCGGGGCCGTCGAACGGCGGCTCGTGACCGGCGAGCATCCCCGCCGCGAGCGCGGTCAGCGCATGGATCGTCGCCTTGTCGTCGGGACCGAAATCGGCGGGCGGCAGCGCGCGGAACATCCGCCCGAAGGGGCCGCCGAACAGCAGCGACCCACGCGACAGATCGGCGCCACGGACGCCCCCGTGCGGACGAACGATCGGCGGATTCGCCATGGCCTGTCTCCCCCCAGACACCGTGACCGGCCCCAAGCCGTTGCTCCGGTGATGGCAAGAAAATACCGCTTTCCAGCGCAAGTGTACAGTGTCGCGCCAAGTCGGCGTGCACCGAACGCGATGCCGTCAAGATAATCCAGTTACTTGAGCAATCGAGGATCAAGAACTTATTATGTTCGTCTTCACTCGCCCGTAGTGAACCTTTATCCTTCGATTAGGGTGTCTGCCGCGACTCGGGGGGGGGCACCTAGTCGATCTGGTTGATCAGCCTTTCGCCGCGCGCGAAGCGTCCGATATTGTCGGCGAACAGCGCGAAGATACGTTGCGGGGTTTTGGCCGAGCTCCACGCGATGTGCGGGGTGATCCGGGCATTCGGTGCCGACCACAACGGGTGTCCGGGCGGCAGCGGCTCGGGGTCGGTGACGTCAAGGCTGGCGCCGCCGACGCGCCCGTCGTCGAGCGCGGCGAGCAGCGCATCGGTGTCGATCAGTCCGCCGCGGGCGATGTTGACGATATGGACGCCACGCTTGACCTTCGCCAGCGCATCGGCGCCGATCAGCCCGGTCGTCGCGGGCGTCAGCGGCGCGGCGACGACGAGGTGGTCGGCGCGCGCAAGCAGCGTGTCGAGGGACACGAGCGCGATGCCGGGCACCGGCGTGTCGCTGCGGCGGTGCCCGATCACCGTCATGCCGAACGCGGCCCCGAGCGCGGCGACGCGCGAACCGATCTCGCCGACCCCGAGCAGTCCGAGCGTTTTGCCGTCGAGCGTGCCAAGGGGGTTCGCCATCATCTCGGACTGCGGGGTCCAGTCGCCGTGCGCGATCATCGCCGGCATCCGTTTCTCGTGCATCAGCATCGTCGTCAGGACGAATTCGGCGATCGCCGGGGCGCTCGTTCCCGCCGCCGAGGCGACCACCGGTCCGTCGTCGAGCCAGTCGGGATAGCCGTCGATCCCCGACGAGGCGAGCTGGACGAACTTGACCCGCCCGGGCCAGCCGGCGGGGCGCGGCACTTGATGCGCAGTCGGGTCGGTCGCGCTGTGGAGCGCGAAGATGACGTCGACGTCGGTCGGCAGGTCCCATCGCCGGTCGAGGTCGATCGCGCGCACCTCGGCGACGGCGGGATGGCCCATCAGCAGCGCGCCGGTCGCGGGGGCGAAATGATGGGCGATGATCAGGCCGGTCATGCGCGGGCTCCGGGATTGAAGGCGATGTCGCCGTCGCGCCGCCGGATGACGAGGTTGCGGATTTCGCTCATGTCTTCCATCGCGAAGCGTACCCCCTCGCGTCCCAGCCCCGAATCCTTGACCCCGCCGTACGGCATGTTGTCGACGCGGTAGCTCGGCACGTCGTTGATGACGACGCCGCCGACTTCGAGCACGTCCCACGCCTTCATCATCGTAAACAGATCGCGAGTGAACACCCCGGCCTGCAGCCCGAACTTCGAGTCGTTGACCTCGGCGAGCGCGTCGTCGATCCGGGTGAACGACGACAGCATCGCGACCGGACCGAACGCTTCTTGCGCGTAGAGGTCGGTGCCGCGCCCGACGCCTTCGAGCAGCGTCGCATCGAGCATCGCGCCATCGCGCTTGCCCCCACAGAGCAAAGTCGCGCCCTTCGCCACCGCGGCGTCGATCCAGCGCGACAGCCGCTCGGCCTCGCCGACGTCGATCGTCGGGCCGATGAACGTGTCCTCGTCGAGCGGGTTGCCGGCGACGAGTGCCTTGGTCAGGCCAACGAGCTTCGCGCGGAACGCGTCATAGACGTCGGCATGGACGATGATCCGCTGGACGCCGATGCAAGACTGGCCGGACTGGTAGAAAGCGCCGAAGACGATCCGGGCAACGGCATCGTCGAGGTCGGCGTCGCGGTCGACGATCACCGCCGCGTTGCCGCCGAGTTCGAGGACGACCTTTTTCTTGCCGGCGCGCGCCTTGAGGTCCCAGCCGACGTCGGGCGAGCCGGTGAATGACAGCAATTTGAGCCGCGGATCGGTGGTGAACAGGTCGGCGCCGTCGCGCCTTGCCGGCAGGATCGAGAAGGCGCCGGGCGGCAGGTCGGTCTCGGCTAGGACCTCGCCGATGATGATCGCGCCGAGCGGGGTCCGCGACGCCGGCTTGAGGACGAACGGGCAGCCGACCGCGAGCGCGGGGGCGACCTTGTGCGCGGCGAGGTTGAGCGGAAAGTTGAACGGGGAAATGAACGAGCACGCACCGATCGGCACCCGCTTCCAGATGCCGAGATAGCCCTTCGCCCGCGCCGCGATGTCTAATGGTTGGACCTCGCCGGTGATGCGGACGCTCTCCTCAGCGGCAATGCGGAATGTGTCGATCAGCCGCCCGACCTCGCCGCGCGAATCACGGATCGGCTTGCCCGCCTCGATGCACAAAGCATAGGCGAGCTCGTCGGCGCGCTCGGTGAAGCGCTTGACGCAATGCGTCAGCACCGCCTGCCGCTCGTACGCGGCGAGTGCCCGCATCGGTGCCTCGGCGGCGTGCGCGGCGGCGATGCCGGCGTCGATCGTCGCGGCGTCGGCGAGCGCGACGCGGGTCGCGACCGCCCCGGTGAACTTGTCGGTCACCGCCAGGTCGGTGTTCGACTGGACCGCCTCGTTGGCGAGGTAGAGCGGATACTGGTCGCGGAGCTTGGTCATCCGCGCTCAATGCGCCGCACCGCCAGCCGGTTCAACCGGGCTGAAACTGGAACTGGATCGCCAACGTACCGTTTTGTTGTCCGCTTCGTACGGTGGAGGCAGTGATGCGTCGTGTAGTTCAACTGGTGTCGGCGGCGTTGCTCGCACTTCCGGTCGTGGCCAACGCCGACATTCGCGGCCCCGAGGGCGACCGTGGCTTCCGCTATGTCTACCCGGCGAACGCGTCGCCGGCGCAGGCGGCGAAGCTCCACCGCGACGACCTCAAGCAGATCGCGGTCGAAGGAGCCAAACTGCAGGCGGGCGATGGGGGCACGCTGACCGACGACCATCGCGCCTATCTTGAGACGCGTCGCGCGGTGGTCGAAGAGCGCTACGCCGAGGCGCTCGGCCAGACCGCGTCGACCCAGCGCTAGGCGATTTTCGCGACGCCGAGGCGCGCCAGTTCAGTCTTGATGCAGCGGTCCATGACCACCGCCAGGCCTGCTGCCTCGGCGCGCGCGGCGGCGGCTTCGTCGATCACCCCGAACTGAAGCCAGACCGCTTTCGCGCCCGCCGCGATCGCTTCGTCGACCGCCGCGCCCGCCTCGCTCGACTTGCGGAAGATGTCGACGATGTCGATCGGGTCGCCGAGCTGCGTCAGCTCGCGCCAGACATATTCGCCGTGGATATGCTCGCCGGTGATCGTCGGGTTGACCGGCAGGACGCGGTAGCCGTGGTCCTGCATCGCTGCCATCACGTGGTTCGACGCGCGGTCGGGCCGGTCGGAGATGCCGACGAGGGCGACGGTGCGCGCGCTGGTCAGGAGGTCGCGGATCTCGGCGTCGGTGGTCAGCATGAGGGGTTCCTTCGACCCTACAAACCCAGTCCGACCGCGACCTGTTCCGCCAGCGCGGCGAAGGCGTCGGCCTGCGCGCCCTCCCCCGCAGCCGGCGGCTGGCCGGCGTCGGACGCGCGCCGGATCGCGATGTCGAGCGGGATGCCGCCGAGAAAGCCGATCCCCGCCGCCGCCGCCGCATCGGCTGCGCCACCGTGGCCGAAGATATCGGTCGCGACCCCGCACGCCGGGCAGACGAAGGTCGACATGTTCTCGACCAGCCCGATCACCGGCACCCCGACCTCGCCGAACATTGCGATCGCCCGGCGCGCGTCAATCAGCGCGAGATCCTGCGGCGTCGAGACAATCACCGCCCCGGTGGGCTTGAGCTTCTGCGCCATCGTCAGCTGGATGTCGCCGGTGCCGGGGGGCAAGTCGATGACGAGGCAGTCGAGGACCCCCCAGTCGGCCTGCTCGACCATCTGCGTCATCGCCGATGCCGCCATCGGCCCGCGCCAGATGATCGCCTTGGTCGGGTCGGTCATCATCCCCATCGACAGCGCCTTGATGCCGTGTGCGCTCACCGGCTGCAGCCGCTTGCCCTCAAGCTTGCCGCGACCGGTGAGCCCGAGCAGGGTCGGCACCGACGGGCCGTAGATGTCGGCGTCGAGCAGCCCGACCGCGAGCCCGCGACGCCCGAGCGCGACCGCGAGGTTGGCGGCGACGGTCGATTTGCCGACCCCGCCCTTGCCGCTCGCGACCGCGACGATCGTGCGGATGCCGGGGACCGGGCCGCTCCGCGCCGCCGCGACCGGCGCGGCGCCGCGTTCGGCGGTGAGGACGATCCGCGTCGTCGTCACGCCGGGCACACCGCGCAAGGCGAGCTCGATCGCGGCGTTGAGCCGCTCGGCGGCGTCGCGCGCCAACCCCTCGACCGATAGGACCAGCCCGACCGCGCCGTCGGGCTTGAAGACGATCCCGCTGACCCGCGCCGGATCGGCGACGGTGGCGAGGGCGGCAGCGACGGCTTCACGATCGATCAAATTCATCGTCCTTCATGGGTCGTTTGGGCGCGGGGCGGGCGGCGCCGCGCCCATCTCGCATTCCCCGCGGGGCCTCCGTATATAGGCACGTAACAATCGCGCAATTTCGGCGGACCCTTCATGCCCCTCATCACCAATAACGACAGTTCCGGCGGCGGCGGCCCATGGGGTAGCGGCGGCGGGAGCGGATCGGGCGGCGGCGGCGGCAACGGCGGCGGACCGAAGAGCCCGTGGGGCGAAGGCCCGCCACGCCGCCCGACCCCGGGGCGCGGGCCGACCGGGCGCGGCGACTTCGACGACTTCATCCGCCGCAGCCAGGACAAGCTCCGCGGCTCGATCCCCGGCGGCGGCCGGCAGATGGCGAATATTCCGTGGCTGCTGATTGCCGCGGTCATCCTCGGCATCTGGCTGTTCACCACCTCGACCTACCGTATTCAGGCGCAGGAGCGCGGGATCGTCATGCGCTTCGGCAAGTATATCGAGACCACCGATCCGGGATTTCACTTCAAGTTGCCTGCGCCGATCGACACCGTGATCAAGCCCAAGGTCGAGCAGGTCAATTCGGTCGACATCGGCGGCAGCGACGGCGCGACCGAGAATCTGATGCTGACCGGCGACCAGAACATCATCGACATCGCCTATGCGGTGCGGTGGAAGATCCGCAATCCCGAGTTGTTCCTGTTCGAGCTCGCCGAACCCGAAGCGACGATCCGCGAGGTCGCCGAGGCGGCGATGCGCGCCGAGATTGGCCGGGCGACGCTCAACGACGCGATCGGACCGCAGCGTGCGCAGATCGCCGAGCAGGTCCGCGAGCGGATGCAGGAGCTGCTCGACAGCTACCGCGCCGGGGTCGATATTCGCGGCGTCGACATCAAGCAGGCCGATCCGCCGGCGGCGGTCGACGAGGCGTTCAAGGACGTGTCGGCGGCGCAGCAGGACGCGCAGCAGGCGATCAACCAGTCGAAGGGCTATGCCCAGCAGCTCCTTGCCGTCGCGCAGGGATCGGCGGCGCAGTTCGACGCGGTCTACGCTCAATACAAGCTCGCCCCCGAGGTGACGCGCAAGCGCATTTATCTCGAGACGATGGAGAGCGTGCTGTCGAAGGTCGACAAGACCGTCGTCGAGCCGGGCAACTTCCAGACTTATCTGCCGCTCGCCGAAATCCAGCGTCGGTCGCACGCGGCATTGTCCGCGCCCGCGGCCGCCCCCGCCACCACCGTCCAGGCGAAGTAAGATGGCCCTGACCCGCAACCCGATCGTCTGGCTGGTGGCGCTGTTCGCGCTGCTGATCCTCGCCAGCACCACGCTCTATACCGTGCCGGAGACGAAGCAGGCGATCGTGCTGCGCCTCGGCAAGCCCGAGCGGATCGTCAACGCCTTCGATCCGAAGGCGAAGTTCGGCGACACCGATGCCGGGCTCGTCGCCAAATTCCCGTTCGTCGAGAATGTCGTCTACATCGACAAGCGCGTCCTCGACCTCGACATGCCGCAGCAGACGGTGCTGTCGACCGACCAGCTGCGGCTGGTCGTCGACGCCTTCGCGCGGTTCCGCATCGTCAACCCGCAGCGGATGTACCAGACCGTCGGGACCGAGGATAATGCCGCGCAGGCGCTCGCACGCATCCTCGCGTCGCGGCTGCGCAACGAGCTCGGGCGGCAGCCGTTCGCCGCGCTGCTCAGCCCCGAACGGACGACGCTGATGGAGGACATCCAGTCGAGCGTGAACCGCCAGGCGGCGCAATACGGTGCCGAGATCCTCGACGTCCGCATCAAGCGCGCCGACCTGCCCACCGGCGCGCCGCTCGAATCGGCATTCACCCGGATGCGCTCGGCGCGCGCGCAGGAAGCGCTGACGATCCGCGCGCAGGGCAACAAGCAGGCGCAGCTCGTCCGCGCCGAGGCCGACGCCAACGCCGCGCGGATCTATGCCGAAAGCTTTGGCAAGGACGCCGACTTCTACGCCTTCTATCGCGCGATGCAGGCGTATCGCGAAACCTTCAAGGACGGCTCGTCGAGCGTGATCCTGTCGCCCAACAACGAATTCCTCCACGAATTCGAGGGTCGGCAGAAGAAGTGAACGCAGCGAAGATGAACCTAGAATAACAATTACGCTTGCTATTGCTTTTCGCTTGCGTGTTGCCGAATTGCATCGTTATCCCGCTGAGACCCCGCCCCATCGCCAGCCTCGTCGACGGGTCATAGGAGAAACCGCCCCGTGCGTATCGTTCGCAGTGTCATTCCCGTCCTGGTCCTCGTCGGCGGTGCCGTCGCCGTGCTGATGCCCGCCGGCGCGCAGATCGCCACGTCACCCGCCGCAGCGCCGCCGGCGCAGAACGCGGTGCCGGCGACGCTCACCACCGGGCCGATGAATGCACCGCGCAGCTTCGCCGATCTGACTGCGCGCCTCGCTCCGGCGGTAGTCAACGTGTCGACGACGCAGAAGATCGAGGTCGGCAAGCTCGGCCACGGCGGCGGCGGCGCGCCGAGCAGCCTCGAGGAGCTGTTCAAGCGCTTCCAACAGCAGCAGGGCGGCGACGGCGATAGCGAGCCGGTCACGCGCGAGGCGACGAGCCTCGGCTCGGGGTTCATCGTCGATCCGTCGGGCTATATCGTCACCAACAACCACGTCATCTCGGGCGGCGGTACCGACGGCAAGCTGCCGGTCGAGACGATCACGGTCACGCTCGCCGATCGCAGCGAATATAAGGCGCGCGTCATCGGCCGCGATACGCTGTCCGATCTCGCGCTGCTCAAGATCGACGGCAAGGACCTGCCGTACGTCAAGTTCGGCAACAGTCAGGCGGTTCGTGTCGGCGACTGGGCGATCGCGATCGGCAACCCGTTCGGCCTCGGCGGCACGGTGACCCACGGGATCATCTCGGCGCTCCACCGTAACATCCAGTCGGGCCAGTACGACCG
>CAXTPH010000078.1:0-10132 GCA_964245955.1 uncultured Sphingomonadaceae bacterium
GCCGAGGCGCACTGCAACTCGCGCGGGATGGCGCACGGCGGGCTGGTCGCCGCGCTCGCCGACAATATCATGGGCATCGCCTGCGCGCTCGCGAAACGGTCGCACCCGGTGACGGTCGGGCTGAGCATCGACTATCTCGGCAGCGCGCGGATCGGCCAGTGGGTCGAGTTCACCCCCACCGTCGACAAGGTCGGCGCGACCTTCGGCTTCGCGACGTGCCGCGTCACCGCCGACGGAATCGCCTGCGCGCGGGCGAGCGCGACCTTCCACGTCGCGGGGCGCTGAATGCTCGTCCTGATCGGCATCGCCGTCATCGTCGTCGGCTTCGCGCTGCGGCTGAACCCGCTTGCGGTGGTCTTCGCGGCGGCGCTGGCGACCGGGCTCGCCGCCGGGCTGGCCCCGCTCGCGGTCGTCGCCGCGCTTGGGCATGCGTTCAACGCCAGCCGCTATGTTACGGTGATCTGGATCGTCCTCCCGGTGATCGGCCTGCTCGAGCGCCACGGCCTGCAGGAGCGCGCCAAGGCGCTGATCGCCGGTCTCGCCGCCGCGACGCCCGGGCGGCTGCTGACGGTCTATCTGATCTTCCGCCAAATCACCGCCGCGCTCGGGCTGATCGCAATCGCCGGGCAGGCGCAGACGATCCGGCCGATGGTCGCGCCGATGGCCGAGGCGGCGGCGGAGCGGCGGCGACCGCTGACCGCGGCGCTGCGCCAGCGGGTGCGGGCGATGGCGGCGGCGACCGACAATGTCGGAGTGTTCTTCGGCGAGGACATCTTCCTCGCGGTCGCGTCGATCCTGTTGATCAAGGGCTTCCTCGAGGCGAACGGCATCGTCGTCACCCCGTTCGGCCTGTCGGTGTGGGCGATCCCGTCGGCGGTCGCGGCGCTACTCGTCCACGGCTTCCGCCTGTGGCGCTTCGATCGACTGCTCAAGTGATTGGCCTGCCTGCACTTTACACGCTCACCGGGGCGATGTTCGCCGCCTTCGCGGTCCTTGGGCTGCGCGACCGGAGCAACCCGAAACGAATCGGCACCGCCGCTTTCTGGGGGCTGCTCGCGCTGAGCTTCCTCGGCGGCGACCGAGTCGGCGACCTCGGCAACGGCGTCATCGTCGTCGCCCTCGGCGTGCTTGCGGCGGCCGGCGCGCTCGGCAAGGGCGTGCAAGTCGTTGATCTCGAAGCGCGAAAGGCGGCGGCGGCGCGGCATGGCAATGGGCTGTTCGCCGCCGCGCTGATCATCCCGGCGGTCGCGTTGCTCGGCACCTTCGTCCTCCCCGGCAGCAGGCTGGTCGATCCGAAGCAGGTCACCCTCGTCGCGCTCGGCCTCGGGGTGCTCATCGCACTCGCCGTCTGCGCCGCTTGGCTGCGGCCCAAACCGCTCGAAGCGCTCGATGCCGGGCGGGCGATGCTCGATTCGGTCGGCTGGGCGGTCGCGCTGCCGCAGGCGCTGGCGGCATTGGGCGCGGTGTTCGCGCTTGCTGGGGTCGGCAGCGTCGTCGGCGGGCTGGTCGCGCCGCTGCTGCCGCATGGGGTCCGGCTGGTCGCGGTAATCGCCTACACGGTCGGGATGGCGGGGCTGACGATGGTGCTCGGCAATGCCTTCGCAGCGTTTCCGGTGATGACCGCGGCGATCGGATTACCGTTGTTGGTCAAGGGCTTCGGCGGCGATCCAGCGCCGGTTTGCGCGCTCGGCATGTTGAGCGGCTTCTGCGGGACACTGCTGACGCCGATGGCGGCGAATTTCAACATCGTGCCGGCGACATTGCTCGAACTCGACGACCGCTACGGCGTGATCAAGGCGCAGATTATGACGGCTTTACCGATGCTTGCGATCAACACCGCGCTGATGGACTGGCTGGCCTTCCGATGAGACTGACCCCCGACCTCGCCGCCAAGTTCGCCCAGATCGCGCTCGGCCACGTCGCGCACGCGTACCCGCACAAGCCCGATCACGTCGCCAACGGCCCCGACGACTTCGCGCACCACCAAAGCGTGCACCCGGTGTTCTTCGGCAGCTTCGACTGGCACAGCTGCGTCCACGGCTGGTGGCTGCTGCTCCGGCTGCGCGCGCTGTATCCCGCGCTCGCCGCCGAGATCGACCCGCTCGCCGACGCGACCTTCACCGCCGAGAAGCTCGCGGTCGAACGCGCCTATCTCGACCGGCCGAACAGCGGCGGGTTCGAGCGCCCGTACGGCTGGGCGTGGCTGCTCGCGCTTCACGGGCAGGCGGCCGACACCCGCTGGGGGCCCCTGCTCGAACCGCTCGCCCGCGCCTTCGCCGCGCGCTTCGCCGCGTTCCTGCCGAAGGCGACCTACCCGATCCGCACCGGCAGCCACGCCAACACTGCCTTTGCCGCCGTCCTCGCGCACGACTGGGCCAGCGTCCACGACGCCCCCCTCGCCGCGCAGGTCGCGGCGCGCGTGACCGGCTGGTACGGCGGCGACGCGGACGCGCAGGCGTGGGAGCCCGACGGCGACGCCTTCCTGTCGCCGGTGCTGTGCGAGGCGCTGGCGATGAGCCGCATCCTCGATGCTGCCAGCTTTACCGCGTGGTTCGAGGCCTTCCTTCCGCGCGCCGCCGCGCAACAGCCGCCTAGCCTGTTCACCCCCGCGGTGCCGTCGGACCGCAGCGACGGCAAGATCGCCCATCTCGACGGGCTCAATTTCAGCCGCGCGTGGTGCTGGCGGCAGATCGCCGCGAAACTGTCATCGTCGCATCCGCTTTTCCCTGTCGCCGAATCGGCGGCGGCGCGGCATATCGCAGCGAGTATCGACCATGTCGCCGGGGACTATGCCGGCGAACACTGGCTCGCGACCTTCGCCCTCCTCGCCCTCGACATTTGACCCCAATCCCTGACCCAAGGACGCCATGCGGCTCTTCGCGCAATGCAATCTCGCGTATGAATTCGACGTCGCGGTCGAGGCGATCGCCAAGGTCCAGGTGCTCGGCGCACCCGACCAGGTTATCGTCGCCGAGACGCTCGGGCTGAGCGCCGGCGCGCGGCTGGTTTCCGTCACTGCCGCCGACGGCACGCGGATGCTGCGCGGCGAGGTCGAGGGACACGTCGACATCGGCTATTCCGCTACGGTCGACATGACGCCGCGGCTGCGCATCCCCGACGACGCGCGCCAGCACCGCTGGGACGAGCTGCCGCCCGAGACGCTCGACTATCTGCTGCCGAGCCGCTTCTGCCCGTCGGACAAGTTCGGACGCTTCGTCCTGCGCGAGTTCGGGCACGTCATCGAGGGCGGGGCGAAGGTGCACGCGATCCTCGACTGGCTGCACGAGGAAGTCGATTATCTCCACGGGGTCAGCGACGCCGAGACCACCGCCGAACGCACCTTCGTCGACCGCGCCGGGGTCTGCCGCGACTTCACCCATCTCGGCATCACGCTGTGCCGGGCGGCGAATATCCCGGCGCGCGCGGTCGGGGCCTATGCCTGGCGGCTCGAGCCTGCCGATTTCCACGCGGTGATGGAGGTCTATGTCGGCGGCCAGTGGTGGCTCGCCGATCCGACGCGGCTCGCGCCGGGCGACGGGCTGATCCGCATCGCCACCGGGCGCGACGCCGCCGACATCGCCTTCCTCACGACCGGCGGCGCGGTCCGCCAGATCGCGATGACGGTGTCGGTGATCGAACTGACGCCGAACGCGGGGGCCGCGCCGCGGTAACGCCGCCGGCGCGCGTGGCCGGCGTCAGGCCGCGCGGTCGCGCAGTCCCATCGCCAGCTGCGTCCGGCTTTCGAGTCCGAGCTTGGCGTAGATATTATGCAGGTGCATCTTGACCGTGCCCTCGGAGATGCCGAGCGCGTCGGCGATGACGCGGTTGCGCTGGCCCGCAGCGACGAGGTTGGCGACGTCGCGCTCGCGCCGAGTCAGCGACGGTACCGCCGGGCGGGCGACGCGGTCGATGATCAGCCGGGTCGCATCGGGGTCGAGCCATTGCTGCCCCGCGGCGACGGCGGCGAAGCACGCCGCGACCGACGCCAGCGGCGCGGTCGTCAACAGGATGCCCTCGGCGGCGAGTTCGACTGCGGCGAGCAGTGTCTCGGGATCGGGGGCGTCGAACAGCACGATCGTCGCCACCCCCGCGGCGCGGCGCGCGCGCAGGATCTCGATGCCGTCGGGCAGCGCCGCCACGACGGCGACGTCGGCCTTCAGCGTCGCGCGCGGCTCGCCGTCGGCACCGCCGCTGCGCGCGGCGAGACCGGCGTCGGCGGCGATCGCCGACAGCGCCGCCACGGCGAGGGGAAACGGGTGCGCGATCGACACCGTACGCGACTGCCCGATCGGTCGAACTGACATCATTCCTCCACTTTCGATGTCCGAATTACGGTCGAAAGTCTGGACGGATGCGTTTACAGTGTATTAATTCGGTTGGGAAGTTCTTGTTTCGGGTGCGTTTTCCCAACCGCCGCCAAGCGCCTTGAAGACCGCGACCTGATCGGTGGTCAATTGCGCGCGTGACGCGGCGAGATCGGCCTCGGCGGTGGCGAGCGTGCGCTGCGCGTCGAGCACCGCGAGGAAGTTCTCGGCCCCCGCGCCGTAGCGCAAGCCGACGATCCGCGCCGCCTCGGCGCTGAAGTCGCGCGCCGCGGTCAGCGCCGCCTGCCGGTCGAGCTCGCCCGACAGGTCGGTCAGCGCGGTCTCGGTCTCCTGCAGCGCGGTCAGCACGGTGCCATCGAAGCTCGCCAGCGCCGCCTCGTTCGTCGCCTGCGCCTGGCGGATGCGCGCGCGCGCGACGGTGATGTTGGGGAAGGTCCAGCTGAGCAGCGGGCCGACGTTGAAGGTCAGCCCGCGGCTGCTGCCGAGCTGGCCGATGCTGATCCCCGACGTGCCGACCGAACCGCCGAGCGAAATCTGCGGATAGAGCGCGGCGGTGGCGACGCCGATCCGCGCGGTCGCGGCGGCGAGCGTGCGATCGGCCTGGCGGATGTCGGGCCGCCGCTTGAGCAGCGCGGTGCCGTCGCCGACCGGAATCGGATGCTTGAGCGTCGGCGGGGTGGTGCACGCCGCCGCGGCGGGCGGGGTGTCCTTTGGCGGGTGGCCGGTCAGGACGCTGAGCCGGTACAGCGCGTCGCGGCGCGCGGCGACGAAGCCCGGCAGCGTCGCGCGGACCTGCTCGTACTGCGCCCGTGCGCGCGACGTATCGAGCGGCGTGTCGCGCCCGGCCTGCGCCAACCGCTCGGTCAGGTCGTACGTCTCGAGCTGGAGCGACAGCGATTTCTGCGCGACGCCGATCTGAAGCGCCGCCGAACAGGCGTCGGCGTAGGCGCGCGCGGTTTCGGCGGCGACGCTGGTCCGTGTCGTGTCGCGCGCCGCTTCCTGCGCGGCGACGTCGGCGCGCGACGCCTCGATGTCGCGGCGGACGCGGCCGTAGAGGTCGAGTTCGTAGCTGACGTCGAGCGCCGCCGAATAATATTGGCCCTGGTACGAGCCGGTCGTCGCGGCGCTCGTGCCCGTGCCCGTGCCGGTCGTCCCCGTCCCGGTCGTGCCCGTCCCGGTCGTTCCTGTGCCGGTCGTCCCCGTGCCCGTCGTTCCCGCGCCGGTCCCGGTCGTGCCGGCGACGCCGCCGCCGCTCGAGCCGTTGGTGCGGAGATAAGCGGCGGCGCCGGTGATGCTCGTCGACGGCAGCAGCTGGCTGCGCGTCTCGCTCAGGATCGCGCGCGCCTTGCGCAGGTTGGCGGTGGCAACGCGGAGGTCGGTGTTCGCGGTCAGCGCCTCGGCGACGAGCGCGTCGAGCGCGGGATCGTCGTACAGTTGCCACCATTTCTCGGGCAGCGGCTCGGACGACACCGCGATCGAATCGGCGGCGGCGTATTTACCGCCGGCCGCTGATGGCGTCGCCGGCGGCCGGAAGTTCGGCCCGACCGTGCACGCGCCAAGGGCAAGCGCGGCGATCAGCGCGGCGGCGAGCGGGGCGCGGCTCATTCCGCCGGCTCCGGTGCCGGCAGCGCCGGCGGCGGATCGCTGCGCTTGGTGACATGGACCGTCGGCATCTTCGACGTCACCCAGCTGGCGATGACGTAGAACACGGGCGTGAACAGCAGCCCGAAGATCGTCACGCCGATCATGCCGAAGAACACCGCGGTGCCGAGCGCCTGCCGCATCTCCGCGCCCGGCCCGACCGCGATGACGAGCGGGACGACGCCGAGGATGAAGGCGAACGACGTCATCAGGATCGGGCGCAACCGCGTCCGCGCGGCGTGCTCGGCCGCCGCCCAGCGGTCCTCGCCGCGCTCCTCGTCCTGCTTGGCGAACTCGACGATCAGGATCGCGTTCTTGGCGGCGAGGCCGACGAGGACGATGAGGCCGATCTGCGTCAGGATGTTGTTGTCGAAGCCGCGCAGATTGACGCCGATGATCGCCGCAAGCAGGCACATCGGCACGATCAGGATCACCGCGAACGGCAGCACGATCGATTCGTACTGCGCCGCGAGCAGCAGGAAGACGAACACCACCGCCAGCGCGAAGACGATCGACGCGGTATTGCCCTGCGTCTTCTGCTGGTACGCGAGCTCGGTCCATTCGTAGCCGAAGCCCGCGGGCAGCGTCTTCGCCGCGAGGTCCTCCATCGCCTTCAGGGCCTGCCCCGACGAGAAGCCGGGCACGGTATCGCCCTGGAGCTCGGCGGCGGGATAGAGGTTGTGGCGGACGACGCGGTACGGTCCCGAATCGTCGGTCAGCGTCGCCACCGAGCCGATCGGCACCATCTGCCCCGACACCGACCGCGTCTTGAGGTTGACGATATCCGACGGCGCGTGGCGGAACGGCGCGTCGGCCTGCGCGGTGACGCGGAAAGTCCGCCCGAACAGGTTGAAGTCGTTGACATAGCTCGACCCGAGATAGGTCTGGAGGGTCGAGAAGACGTCGGACGGGGCGACCCCCAATTGCTGCGCCTTCTCGCGGTCGATATCGGCGAACAGCCGCGGCGTGCCGGTGTTGAACAGGGTGAACACCGACGTCAGCCCGGGGATGCCGTTCGCCTTCATCATCATCGCCGTCGTCGCCGCCTCGAGCGCCTTCGGGCCTTTGTTGCCGCGGTCCTGAACCATCATCTTGAAGCCGCCGCCGGTGCCGATGCCGCGAACGGGTGGCGGCGCGATGACGAGGACGTTCGCCGCGTCGACGCCGCCGAGGTTCTTGCGCAGGTCGGCGAGGATCGAATCGCCGGTCTGGTGGTGATCCGAACGGACGTTGAAGTCGTCGAGCGCGAAGAACATCGTCGCGGCGTTCGGCGCGTTCGAGAAACTCGCGCCGTCGAGGCCCGAGATCGCGACGATGTGGTTGACGCCCTTGACCTTCAATCCCTGCTGGATCGTCCCGCGCATCACCGCGTCGGTCCGTTCGAGCGTCGAGCCCGGTGGCATCTGGACGACGCCGATCAGATAGCCCTGGTCCTGCGCCGGGATGAAGCCGCCCGGTGTGACAGCGAAACGCCAGCCGGCGAGCGCCAGCAGGATGACGTAGGCGATGAGGACGAGGCCGATCGTCCGCACCGTCCGCGCCGTCAGCCGCCCATAATGGTCGGACAGCCAATCGAAGCCGCGGTTGAACCCGTTCGCCGCGCGCTGGACGGGCGCGAACCAGCCGTGCGGCTCGGTCGCATGATCGTCGTGCGGCTTGAGCAGCAGCGCCGCGAGCGCGGGCGATAGCGTCAGCGAGAGGAGGCACGACAGCAGGGTCGCCGCCGAGATCGTCAGCGCGAACTGCTTGTAGAACTGCCCCGAGATGCCGCTGATGAATGCGGTCGGCACGAACACCGCGCACAGGGTCAGCGCGATCGCGACCAGCGCGCCGCCGACCTCGTCCATCGTCGCAAACGCCGCGTCGTGCGGGCTGAGGCCGTTCCTGAGCTCGCGCTCGACGTTCTCGACGACGACGATCGCGTCGTCGACGACGATGCCGATCGCGAGCACCAGCCCGAAAAGCGACAGGTTGTTGAGGCTGTAGCCGAACGCCGCCATCACCGCGAAGGTGCCGATCAGTGACACCGGGATCGCCAGCACCGGGATCAGCGCCGCGCGCCAGCTCTGGAGGAAGACGAGAACGACGAGGACGACGAGCAGCACCGCCTCGAACAGGGTCTGCTGGACGCTGTCGATCGACTGCTGGACGTAGGTCGTCGGATTGTACGGAATCGAATAGTCGACGCCGGGCGGGAAGTCCTTCTTCGCCTCCTCCATCGTCTGGATGATCGCCGCCGCCGTCGCCAGCGCGTTCGACCCCGGCAGCTGGGTGATGCCGAGACCGATGCCGGGCGTGCCGTTGACATAGGCGTTGGTGCCATAGTCCTGCGCGCCGACTTCGACCCGGGCGACGTCGCTGACCCGCGTCAGCGCGCCGTTGGCGTCGGCCTTGATGACGATATCGCCGAACTGTTCGGGCGTCGTCAGCCGCCCCTGCGTTTGCACCGACAGCTCGAACCCCGACCCGCCCTTGGCGAACGGCGGCGCGCCGACGCTGCCGCCCGCGACCTGGACGTTCTGCGCCTGGAGCGCGGCGACGATCTCGCTCGCATTGAGGTTGCGCGCGGCGGCCTTCTCCGGATTGATCCAGATCCGCATCGCATAGTCGCGCGCGCCGAAGACGTTGATCCCGCCGATGCCCTGCAGCCGCAGCAGCTTGTCGCGCACCTGGATGCCGGCATAGTTCGACAGATACTGGATGTCGTGGCTCTTGTCGGGCGAGGTCAGGAACACCGCCATCAGGATGTCGGGGGTGTTCTTGAGCGTCGTCACGCCGAGCTGCTGCACCGCCTGCGGCAGCCGCGGCAGCGCCGTCGCGACGCGGTTCTGCACCAGCACCTGCGCGGTATCGAGGTTGGTGCCGAGCTTGAAGACGACGCTGATCGTCACCGTGCCGTTACCCGTCGACGACGAGGTGATGTACAGCATGTTCTCGACGCCGTTGACCTGCTGCTCGATCGGCGCGGCGACGGTATCGCCGAGCACCTCGGCCGAGGCGCCGGGATAGGTCGCGGTGATGGCGATCGTCGGCGGCGCGATCTCGGGATATTGCGCGACCGGCAGCGATGGATAGGCGAAGATGCCGATCAGGACGATCAGCACCGAGATCACCCCGGCGAAAATCGGCCGGTCGATGAAGAAATGGGAGAAGCGCACCTAGTTGACCGCGCTCGCCGCCGTCGCGGACGTCGCCGGCGGCTCGATGAACGTCGGCACGGTCGGCCCCGACCCGGGATCGGGCGGCACGATCTTGCCCTGCTGGATCTTGACCGGGGTGCCCGGCCGCGCACGCTGGACCCCGGCGATGACGACATTGTCGGTCGCGGCCAGCCCCGAGCGGACGACGCGCAGCCCGTCGACGATCGGGCCGAGGACGACGACGTGCTGCGCGACCTTGCCGTCGGCACCGACGACGAGCGCCGCCTTCCGCGTCTGGTCGGTGACGACCGCCTCCTCGGGGATCAGCATCCCCTGATACGCGCCCGAGCCGAGCAGCCGCATATGGCCGAACATGCCCGGCGTCAGGATGCCGTCGGGGTTGCGCACCACCGCGCGCCCGCGGATCGTGCCCGAGCCGAGGTCGAGCGCGTTGTCGACGAAATCCATCCGCCCGTGCCAGCGATACTCGGTCTCGTCGCCGAGGCGGATGTCGACCGGGTTCGCCGCGAGCCGCGACGACGGCCGCGTCCCCGCGCGATTGGCGCGCTGATATTTGAGATAGACCGCCTCCGACCCGGTGAAGACGAAATGGATCGGGTTCAACGACACGATCGTCGTCAACACCGTCGTCCCGCTGGTGACGTAGTTGCCGACGCTGATCTTGCGGTCGGACAGTCGCCCGGCGGCGGGCGCGGTGATGCGGGTGAACTCGACGTCGAGCGCCTTCGCCCGGGTATTGGCCTTCGCCGATCCGACCTGCGCGATCGCCTGCCGCAGCGTCGCCTGCGAATTGTCGAACTCCTCCTGGCTGACCGCCTTCAGGTCGAGCAATTGCTTCTCGCGGTCGAACGCGGTCTTGGCGACGGCGGCGGCAGCGACATAGCGCGCCTCGTCGGCCTTCGCCTGTTCGAGGATTGCCTGGAACGGGCGCGGGTCGATGACCATCAGCAGCTGGCCCTTCTTGGCGAACTGTCTATCGCGGAAATTGATCGACTGGAGATAGCC
>CAXTPH010000079.1:0-10127 GCA_964245955.1 uncultured Sphingomonadaceae bacterium
GCCGGCTGCGAGACGACGCGCAGGTAGGCGATGGCGTCGCGGATCTCGGCGCGCTCGTAGAAGCGGAAGCCGCCGACGATGCGGTACGGCAGCCCGATGGTGATGAAGCGGTCCTCGAACTCGCGCGTCTGGAACTGCGCGCGGACGAGGATCGCCATGTCGTTGAGCGACGCGCCCTCGCGTTGGAGCCGCTCGATTGCTTCGCCGGTCAGCCGCGCCTCTTCGGGGCCGTCCCAGACGCCGACGACCTTGACGCGGTCGCCCGAGTTGCGCTCGGTCCATAACGTCTTGCCGAGGCGGCCGCTGTTCTTGGCGATCAGCCCGCCGGCGGCGCCCAGGATGTGCGGGGTCGACCGGTAGTTCTGTTCGAGCCGGATGACGGTCGCGCCGGGGAAGTCCTTATCAAAGCGCAGGATATTGGCGACCTCGGCTCCGCGCCACGAATAGATCGACTGGTCGTCGTCGCCGACGCAGCAGATGTTGCGCCGCTCCTGCGCGAGCAACCGCAGCCAGAGGTACTGGCTGACGTTGGTGTCCTGATATTCGTCAACGAGGACGTATTTGAACCGCCGCTGATACTCGGCGAGCACGTCGGCGTGCGTCGTGAAGATCGTCAGCATGTGCAACAGCAGGTCGCCGAAATCGCATGCATTGAGCGCGACCAGCCGCTCCTGGTAACGCGCGTACAACGCGACCGACTTGTTATCGTAGCCGCCTTCCTCGGTCGCCGGCACCTGCGCCGGAACCCAGCCGCGGTTCTTCCAGCGGTCGATCAGGCTGGCGAGGCCTTTCGCGGGCCATCGCTTCTCGTCGACGTTCGCCTCGGACAGCACCTGCTTGAGCAGCCGCAGCTGGTCGTCGGTGTCGAGGATCGAGAAATTGCTTTCGAGCCCGACCAGCCCGGCGTTCCGCCGCAGCATCCGCGACGCGACCGAATGGAAGGTGCCGAGGAACGGCATGCCCTCGGCCGATCCGCCGAGCAGCAGCCCCATGCGGTGCTGCATCTCGCGCGCCGCCTTGTTGGTGAAGGTGACCGCGAGGATCTCCGACGGCCACGCCCGCCGGGTAAAGATAATGTGCGCAAGCCGGCTCGTCAGCGCACGGGTCTTACCCGTCCCTGCCCCTGCGAGCAGCAGCACCGGTCCCTCGGTCGTCAGCACCGCCTCACGCTGCGCGGGGTTGAGCCCGTCCATGTACGGCGGTTCGGGCAGAAGGGCGGGCGCAGCGGACATCGCTGAACACATAGGGAACGGAGACGCGCGTGTCACCCCGTCGTCACAGCGCGCCCGTCGCCTTGAGCATCGCTTCGCGGACCTTGGCGATGCCGAACCTGACCGCCTGACCGGGGTCGATATGCGGCATCGCCGGAACTTCGGCGGGGTCGGTCACTGCATGCAAGATCGCCGGACCGGGCACTGACAGGAACTCGCGCATGGTGGCGGCGAGGGTCGCCGGATCGCGCGCGGTGAAGCCGGTCGCGCCGCAGGCGCGGGCGAAGGCGGCGAAGTCCATGTTCGGAAACCCGGTGCCCGACGCCGCCGGCAGCCCTGCGCCCTCCATCTCGAAGTGGACGAGGCCCCAGCCGGCGTTGTCGTAGACGATGACCTTGACCGGCAGCCGATGTTCGACGCTCGTCATGAATTCGCCCGCGAGCATGGTGAAGCCGCCGTCGCCGACGTGGAGGACGACCTGCCGCGCGCGGTCGAGCATGGCAATGCCGTTGGCCATCCCAAGCCCGGTGCCGACCGCCGCATTGTTGCACGATCCTGTCACACGCTGCCCAGCCCGCGGCCGCGTCCAGTTGCCGGCCCAGAGCGTCACTTCGCCGGTGTCTGTGACGAATACCGCGTCGTCGTCGGCGAGGTCGGAAGCAAGCCGCGCGACCGCCTGCGGGTAGATCAGCGTGCCGCTCCGCGACGGATCGGCCTTGTTGTCGAGCATTTCGAGCCAATCGACCTTCGCCGTCGCCGCGCGGTCGAAAAAGACGGTGTCGTCGCGCTGCGGCAGACCGTCGAGCAGCATCGCCAGCGCCGGGCGGACCGAGGCGGCAATACCGAGCGCGATCGGCGCGCGCCGTCCGAGCGCCTGCGCCCGCTCGTCGATCTGCACGACGCGGCCATGGTCGGGCAGGAACTCGGTGTAGGGATAATCGGTCCCGAGCATCAGCAGCAGGTCGGCGTCGCGCACCGCGTCGGTCCCCGGGCGACCGCCGATCAGACCCAGCCCGCCGATCCAGCGCGGATGCGCGAAGGGCAGCAGATCGAGCGCGCGATAGGTGTGGACGATCGGTGCGTTGAGCCGCGCGCTGGCCGCCTCGACCATCGCCATCGCGCCGGTGCAACCGATGCCGCACAGCAGCGTCACGGTCTTCGCCGCATCGATTGCGTCGCGGACCGCGGCGATGTCGGCAGCGGACGGGGCGACTTCGCCGCGCGGTCGCAGCGTCGACACGCTCGGCACCTTGCCCCGGCCTTCATCGCGAAGACTTCGGGCGGGATGTTGATGTGCGCCACCCCTCGTTCGCCATAGGCCGCGGCGATCGCCTGGTGGATGACGTGCGGGGCCTGCGCGCCGCTGGCGAGAACCTGGGTGTAGGCGGCGACGTCGCGGAACAGCAGATCAGGCGTGTTTTCCTGCAGGGCGTCGGTGCCGCGCTTGTCGGTCTCGACCCCGCCGGTGATCGCGAGCACCGGCGCGTGGTCCTTGCGCGCTTCGTACAGACCGGCGACGAGGTGGGTGCCGCCGGGGCCGGTCGTGCCGCAGCACACGCCCAGTCGCCCGGTCAGTTTCGCCTGACCGGCGGCGGCGAGCGCCGCGCCTTCCTCGTGCCGTACGCCGATCCATTCGATCCGCGACTGGCGACGGATCGCGTCGGTGAAGGGATTGAGCGCGTCGCCGACGATGCCGAAAATTTGGCGGACGCCGATGTCGGCGAGGGTTTCGACGAGCAGTTCGGCGACGTTCGACATGGGGGCTTCTCCGGTTCGCGGCGACAACGCGCCGCCGTCGTACCGGTCGCCACCCGACGAGGTTTTAGTTGCCCTTCGCCTCGCGCATCGCCCGCATCTTCTCGCGCCCGGCCTTGAGTTCGTCCATCGTGATGAAGCCGTCGTGGTTGGCGTCCATTATATCGAAGCCGCGCTCCTTGCGGCCGCCGGCGAGCCATTCGGCCTTGCTGAACTTGCCGTCGTGATCGGTGTCCATCGCCATCAGGCGTTGGCGCATGGCGGCACCGTCGGGTCGCGGCAGCCCGGCGTCGGCGTCGGGCACGGCGATCGGCGGGGCACCGGCCGGCAGGTTCTGCGCCATGACCGGCAGCCCGACGACCGCGGCGATCGCCGCAACGAAGGTGGCGACGAAAGCGACGAACAAAAAGCGGACCACGGCGGCATCTCCTCGACTATCCCGAAGATACGAACGCGCGAGAGCAATCCCTTGTTCAGGTTGCGCGGAACAGGTGCAGCCGCGCCTTGCCGTGCGCGCGGACGGTATCGACGGTGAAGCCCGGCGGATCGAGCGCCTCGCCCTTCGCCGTCTCGACCGACACCAGCGCATGCGGCGCGACCCAGCCGTATTCGACCAGTCGGGCGAGCGCCGGCAGGGCATGGCCCTCGCCGTACGGCGGATCGAGGACGAGTAGGTCGAACGGCACCACCGCGCGCCCGATCGCCTGGACGGGCTGCTGGAGGACAGTCGACACGAGGTCAGCGTCGCACTTGGCGATGTTGGTCCGCAGCGCCGCGACCGCCGCCTTGTCGTTCTCGACGAAGGTCGCATGCGCCGCGCCGCGCGACAGCGCCTCGAGCCCGAGCGCACCTGTACCGGCGTAGAGATCGGCGACCCGCAGCCCTTCGAAATCGCCGAGCCGGCTGAGCAGCATCGAGAAGAGCGCCTCGCGCGCACGTTCGCTCGTCGGCCGCGTCGCCTCGCCCGGCGGCGCCACCAGCGGCCGCCCGCGCCACTGTCCCGCGATGATCCTCACCGCGCCTTGGCGATCGATTTGCGCAGCTGGTCGATCGCCTGGGGGTTGACCTCCTCGACCGCGCGCGCGGGCAGGTCGCCGAGTTCGAACGGGCCGTAGGCGACGCGGATCAGCCGCGACACCTGTAGCCCGAGGAACTCGAGGACGCGGCGGATCTCGCGGTTCTTGCCTTCGGTCAGGGTGATCGACAGCCACAGGTTGCGTCCGGTCCGGCGCTCTATGTCGGCATTGATCGGGCCGTAACGCATGCCGTCGATCTCGATGCCCTCGATCAGCCCTTCGAGGATCGCCTGCGTGACCTCACCGTACGCCCGGACGCGGTAGCGCCGCGACACGGCGTTGACCGGCAGCTCGAGCTGGCGCTTGAGCGCGCCGTCGGTCGTCAACAGCAGCAGCCCCTCAGTATTCATGTCGAGCCGTCCGACCGGCACGAGCCGCGGCAGCCCCTGCGGCAGCGCGTCGAAGATCGTTGGGCGCCCGCCGGGATCGCGCACCGTCGTCAGGAAGCCGGCCGGCTTGTGGAAGCGGAACAGCCGCGTCGCCTCGATCGCCGCGACCGGGCGGCCGTCGAAGGTAACGCCGTCGAGCGACGAGATGATATGCGCCGGCGTCGTCAGCACGGTGCCGTTGATCGCGACCCGCCCCTCCTCGATGAACCGCTCGATATCGCGGCGCGAGCCGACGCCGGCGCGGGCGAGCAATCTGGCGATGCGCTGTGGCTCGATCTTGCCGGGTGCAGCGGCGGCGGCCTCGGCGCGCGCGGCACCGCGCTCGCGGCGGGGGGCGTTGTTCGCGCGCGGCACCTTCACCGGCCGCCCGCCGAACGGGTTCGACGCACTGCCGGTTTCAGGACGCTTGACCATCGGCCGCTCGGCCTGGTTGGCACGCCGGTTCGCCTCGCGCGGATTGGTCGACAGCGGCTCGCCGCCCGCCGGCTCGCGCCGCCGGACGGGCGTGCGTGGGCGCGCGGGAGGATCGATCGGCGGGCGGCCGGGGGGACGGCCGCCGGGGCGGCGCGGGGGTTGGGACATGCGCGTGTTCGTGGAACCGGCGCGGCAAAATGGCAAGGTCTGCTATTCCCCCGACCGCCCGACTTGGGCTACAAGCCGGTCGCGGCACGGGCCTCCCCGTGCGCCCACGCGGGTGTGGTGGAATTGGTAGACGCGCCGGACTCAAAATCCGGTTCCGCAAGGAGTGCCGGTTCGACCCCGGCCACCCGCACCAGCTTTGGTCGTCAACCCTTGGGCAGCAACAGGCTCGCGTCGCCGTAGCTGTAGAAGCGATACCCTTCCGCCACGGCGTGCGCATAGGCTGACCGCATCCGGTCGAGCCCCATCAACGCGCTAACCAACATGAACAACGTCGACTTCGGCAAATGGAAGTTGGTCAGCAGCCCATCGACCACCGCAAAGCGGAAACCGGGGGTGATGAAGATGCGCGTGTCGCCGCTCCACGCGCCCAACCCGTCGGGACTCCAAGCGCTTTCGAGCAGCCGCGCGCTCGTCGTGCCGACCGCGATGATCCGCCCGCCGGCAGCTTTCGCCGCGACGATCCGCGCGGCGGTGGCAGCGTCGATGCTGCCCCATTCGGCGTGCATCGCATGGTCGTCGGTGTCGTCGGCCTTGACCGGCAGGAAGGTCCCGGCACCGACGTGGAGCGTGCCCGTCTCGCGGGTGATGCCGGCCGCGTCGAGCGCCGCGAGAAGTTCGGCGGTGAAGTGCAGCCCGGCGGTCGGGGCGGCGACCGCGCCGGGCTTCGCGGCATAGACCGTCTGGTAATCGTCGAGGTCCTGCGCATCGACCGACCGCTTCGACGAAATATACGGTGGCAGCGGCATCTGTCCGGCCGCCGCCAGCGCCTCCTCGAACGGCAGAGCGCTGTCGAAGCGCCAGCGGACCGAGCCGTCGTCGCCGCGCGCCTCGACCAGCCCGGTCAACCCACCGCCAAAGTCGATCCGGTCGCCAATCTTGAGCCGCTTGGCGTTCTTGACGAAGCTCCACCAGACGCGGTGGTCCTCGCGCTTGTGGAGCGTGACGCGGATCTTGGCGTCGTGCTTCATCCCCGACAACTGCGCCGGGATTACGCAGGTGTCGTTGAACACGAGGCAGTCGCCCGCGCGCAGCAACGCCGGCAGATCGGCTATGCCCCGGTCGCCGAGCGCGTCGGGGGACACGACGAGCAGCCGCGCGGCGTCACGCGGCACGACCGGCCGCAAGGCGATGCGCTCGGCGGGTAGATCGAAGTCGAAGTCGGCAACGCGCATCGATTGGTTCTTTCGCCATCCCCGCAAGCGCGAGGGTGACCAGCGGCGCTATTTTCGCCGTGGTTTCGCCGGTGCCTCGGGCGGCAGGGTCGGCAGCGCCTTGGTCGGCAGCGGCTTGCCGGGCATCGGCATATCGGCGCTCGGCGTCACCGGCAGCGCGTTGGTCGGGATCGGGCTCGACGGTGCCGGCGGCGGGACGTTGTCCGATCCGATCGAGGCGCGAACGATCCGCGACGGGTTCGCCGGCGGCTCGCCCTTTTCGATCGCGTCGACATATTCCATGCCCGACGTCACTCGGCCCCAGACGGTATAATTATGGTCGAGCTTCAGCGACGGCGCGAGGCAGATGTAGAACTGGCTGTTGGCGCTGTCGTTCTCGGTCGCGCGGGCCATCGCCACCGCGCCGCGGACGTGCGGCAGATCGTTGAATTCGGCCTTGAGGTTGGGCAGCTTCGACCCGCCCTGCCCCGTTCCCGTCGGGTCGCCGCCCTGCGCCATGAAGCCGTCGATGACGCGATGGAAGATCGTGCCGTCGTAGAAATGCTCGCGCACAAGCGTCTTGATCCGCTCGACATGCTTCGGCGTGACGTCGGGGCGCATCGCGATCGTCACGCGGCCGCCGGTCGACAGATCGAGCACGAGCGTGTTCTCGGGCGTCAGCGGCGGGGCCGGGGGCGGCGCGGCGGTCTGCGCCGACGCCATTCCGCCGATCGCCAACGCCACGAATGCCATCAAGATCTTGCGCATCGTCATCCCCAAATCAGCATCCGCCACCTACCCGCGCCCGGCTTGCGCTGGGCTGAACGCGTTACTGCCGCACCCCGAGTTCGGCAACGCGCGCGACGATGTCGGCGGCGATCCGCGGCGTGACGAACTTGCGGATGTCGCCGTCGTAGATCGCGATCTCCTTGACCAGCTTCGACGCGATCGGCTGGAGCGCGACGTCGGCCATCAGGAAGACGGTCTCGATCCGCGCGTTGAGCTGCTGGTTCATTCCCGCCATTTGATATTCGTATTCGAAGTCGGATACGGCGCGCAGGCCCCGGACGATCAGCTGCGCGTGCTGCGCCTCGGCAAACTTCATCAGCAGTGTGTCGAACGAGACCACGCCGACTGTCTCGCCGAGGTCGGCGGTCTCACGCTTCACCATCGCCACGCGCTCGTCGAGGGTGAACATCGGCGACTTCGACGGGTTGGTCGACACGCCGATGATCAGCTTGTCGACGAGCTTCGCGCCGCGCCGGATGATGTCCATGTGCCCGAGCGTGACGGGATCGAACGTGCCGGGATAGACGCCAATCCGCACGATCTAGAAGTCGCGCTCGATCGCAAAGCGGGCGATCGCGCGGAGCAGATCGGCTTCGCTGCCGTACGAGTGGAGATGGTCGATCGCCTGGTCGATCAGCATCCCCGCCTGCGTCCGCGCGCGATCGACGCCGAGCAGCGAGACGAAGGTCGACTTGCCCGCCGCCGCGTCCTTGTGGACCGCCTTGCCAGTCTTGTCCGACGAACCCTCGACATCGAGCAGGTCGTCGGCAATCTGGAAAGCGAGGCCGAGATCATGGGCATAGCCCCTGAGCGGCGTCCGCCGGTCGTCGGGAATCCGCCCCATGATCGCGCCGGCCTCGAGGCAGAAGCCGATCAGCGCGCCGGTCTTGAGCTGCTGCAGGCGCGTGGTGGCGGTCAGGTCGAAATCATCCTCGGCGGCGGCGAGGTCCATCATCTGCCCCCCCGCCATGCCGCTCGGACCGCTCGCGCGGGCGAGTTCGAGGACGAGTTCGGCGCGCGCCGACGGATCGGCATGCGTCGCGGGATCGGCGAGGATTTCGAACGCGAGCGCGTGAAGCGAGTCGCCCGCGAGCACTGCCGTCGCTTCGTCATACGCCTTGTGGACGGTCGGCTTGCCACGGCGCAGGTCGTCGTCGTCCATGCACGGCAGGTCGTCGTGAATCAGCGAATAGCAATGGACGCACTCGATGGCGAGCGCGACCCGCAGCGCGCGTTCGCGGTCGACGTTGAACAGGTCGCATGCCGCCACCACCAGCAGCGGCCGCATCCGCTTGCCGCCGCCGATCGCGGCGTGGCGCATCCCCTGGTACAGCCGGTCGCGCCCGTCGCCGGGAACCGGCAGCAGCCGGTCGAAGCGCTGGTCCATCGCCGTGCCGATCGCATCGAGCGCGGGCTTGAGGCTGTTCGACGGCCGCATGATCGCTTCAGCCCGCATCGAACGGTTTCAGTCCCGCCGCCTGGCCGTCGGCGCCGACGACGATCGCCTCGATCCGAGCGGTCGCGCCGGCAAGCTTGTCTTCGCAGTGTTTCTTCAAGCGCTGTCCATCGGTGTAAAGGTCGATCGATTCCTCGAGCGTCGCATCGCCCGCCTCGAGCCGGTGCACGATCTTCTCGAGCCGCGCGAGCGCGACTTCGAAACTCAGCGGGCTGACGTCGTCGGACGCGGTTTCCATCACGCCGCGGTTGTGGACGGACGCACGGAGAGGGTCAAGCATGTCGCTCCCGGCGGCGTGCGGCGTTTTGGCGGTCAGCGCCGGAACAGCGCGTCGCCCTGCTGCTGCGCGGTGCCGACCTCGGGCGCGGGACCATGCTCGGCAATGTGCGCGGCGGCGACGCGCTCGGCGTGGAGCTGTTCGATCAGCTGCGCGCGCTCCTCGACGATCTTGCCTTCGTCGATATTGGTGTCGACGCCGGCCTTCTTCGCCGCCGCCAGCACGAGCACGTCGAGCTCGCGCTGCGGGCACAGGCCGAGGGTGACCGGGTCCTTCGGCGTGATGTTGGCGATGTTCCAGTGCGACTTGTCGCGGATCGCGGCGATCGTCGTCTTGGTCGTGCCGATCAGGCGGCTGATCTGGTTGTCGGTGACCTCGGGGTGGTTGCGGACGATCCACGCGATGCCGTCGGGCTTGTCCTGCCGCATGCTGACCGGCGTGTAGCGCGGGCCCTTGGTCCGGCGCTCCTGCTCGGGCTGCTTTTCAAGGACGAGGCGGCGATCGGGCGACGCGGCGACGCGGTCGATCTCGGCCTGGGTCAGCTCGCCCGAGCGGATCGGGTCGCGCCCGGTCAGCTTGGTCGCGGCGGTGTCGTCGGCGATCGCCTGGATTTCGAGAATGTGGAGGCCGCAGAAGATCGCGATCTGCTCGAACGTCAGCGCGGTATTGTCGACCAGCCACGCGGCGGTCGCGTGCGCCATCAGGGGGGTCGTCGGAGCGCTCATCGGCTGAAACCTTGCATTTGAATAAAGAAAGAGCCGCCCCTGGCGGGACGGCTGTGACGGTTTGATGTAAGCGCGATACACGGGGCGATCAAGCGGAGACAGGGGCATGGACTGGCATTTTTGGGCGGCATTCGTTTCGTTGCTGGTTGTCGCGAGCCTCGCCGACTGGCTGTTTGCCGGGGTGCTGTTCCACGACCGCTACATGCGCCACCCCGAAGTCTGGCGGTCGCCGGGCGGAAACACGCGGGGGATCATCGCCGCACAAGTGCTGACGATTCCGACCGTCCTCGGGATGTTCGCCCTGCTCCATCTGACCGGCGCACGGTCGATCGGCCCGGCGCTGCTCGTCGCGACGCTCGTCTGGGGGATCGCCGCCGCGCCGGCGCAGATCGTCAACGGCATCTTCGTCAAGATCGACGCCGCCGTCGTCGCCGCGCATACGGTCGGCTGGCTGGTCAAGTTGCTCGGCATCGCCACGGTTGGAGTGTTGATTCATTGATTACGCGTGAAGATTGCGTCGCGCTCGACGCCGCCGACGGGCTGGCGTTCGCCCGCGCCCGCTTCAGCCTGCCCGACGGCGTGATCTACCTCGACGGCAATTCACTGGGCGCCCTGCCCCGCCGCACCGCCGCGCGGGTCGCCGACACCGTCACCCC